>DAOWNM010000221.1 GCA_030642565.1 Bacteroidota bacterium
AAGCTAATTATAAGCACTGAGTGGGAATACCGTAAAGAGAAGATATGCTGAGAGTATGTGAAAAAAAAGGGGCCATTGCGGCCCCTCTTCAGATTTTCTTTAAAATGGTTTTCACCAGTTCGTCACCCGGATCATATATAAGTGGTGTTAGCAGGTTTTGTAAAAACTGATCTCCGAAATCATGATCCAGTATGTCCGGGATAGTGGACGATGCGTTTTGTTCATCAAATCCATCCACCCGGTGAAATAGGGTAGATATTTTTACCATAGGCATTTTCGATTAGGTTTTCCATTTAAAAACGCCTGACCTGCAGGAATATTGTAAAAATGTCTGAAAGTTTATCAATAAACCGTAAGAGAGAGATTTTTTTCATGGATAAGCTTACGCAGATTGATCAAAGCATACCTCATTCTGCCCAAAGCAGTGTTTATGCTTACATCGGTCTGATCAGCAATCTCCTTAAAACTAAGATTCCCATAGTGCCGGAGAAGAACTACTTCTCTCTGATCATCAGGTAGTTCATTGATCAGTATTCGGATTTCCGATTTGATCTGGTTATGAATAATCAACTCTTCGATATTCTCGTCGGAGAGCTTCTTACTATTAAACAGGTCCACCTCCGAATCGTCATTGGAAATGGCATTCATCTGCTTCTCCTTCCTGAAATGATCGATGATCAGGTTGTGGGCAATGCGTATGACCCATGAAAGGAACTTTCCATTGTCTTTGTACTTACCTCCCCTGAGCGATTGAATCACCTTAATAAATGTCTCCTGGAAAAGATCTTCAGCCAGCTGATGATTCTTAATGGTAAGAAGAATATAGGTATAAACCTTGCTGCGGTGCCTGTTTATTAAGACTTCAATAGCTGAATGATCACCTTTGATATAAGCTTGAACCAAATGCTGGTCGCTTGTTACACTTTCTTTCAAAACGCTTGTTTCTGTTGGTTAAGCGTAAAGGTGTATCGATAGGCAGAGTCTTTTTAATGAATGATTAACAGATGCAATTAAGTAAAAATAATTCTTAATGCAAAATTAAGTATTTTTACGCAATAATTATATCAGCCATAAGAGAGCAGGAAATACATATTCGGGGAGCCAGGGTACACAACCTGAAGAATGTGGAAATAAGGATTCCACGGGACGAAATGGTGGTAATTACCGGTCTTTCAGGTTCAGGAAAATCCTCTCTTGCTTTTGATACCCTGTATGCTGAAGGACAAAGAAGGTATGTGGAGAGCCTGTCGGCTTATGCCAGGCAGTTTCTGGGGCGCATTGATAAACCTGATGTGGACTTTATTCATGGTATTCCGCCGGCAGTTGCACTTGAACAACGGGTGAATTCCCGGAATCCCAGATCCACAGTGGGAACCTCCACTGAGATTTATGATTACATCAAGTTGTTGTTTGCCAGAACGGGGAAAACCTACTCTCCCGTTTCGGGTAGAGTGGTAAAGAGGCATTCGGTGACCGATGTAGTCGATTATATCCTTGAACAGGAAGAGGGAAGGCGGTTTGTCATTCTCTCTGCGGTATGCCTGAATCAAGAGAAAGAGCTTGATTACCAGCTGGATATCTTTATCCAGCAGGGCATGACCCGGGCCAGGGTGGAAGAGAGGATTGTCGATCTGGAATCACTTAAAGGCCAAGATGCCACGAACGGGAATTTTTTGCTTCAACTGGTGGTTGACAGAATTGTGATTCAGAAAGATAAGGAGTCGGTTAGCCGGTTTGGCGATTCGGTACAGACCGCCCTTCAGATCGGTCACGGACACTGCCTGATCTGGAATCCGGAAACAAAGCAAAGCGTTGAATTTTCTACCCGGTTTGAAGCAGACGGAATGGAGTTTGAGGAGCCTTCCGAACACCTCTTTAGTTTTAACAACCCGGTTGGAGCCTGTCCAAATTGTGAAGGCTATGGAAAGGTGATGGGAATCGATGAGGAGCTTGTGATCCCCAATAAGCAGCTTTCGGTTTATGACGATGCGGTGGCTTGTTGGCGAGGGGAGAAGATGAAAAAGTGGAAGGAGAAGCTGATTATGAAGGCCGAGCAACTCGACTTCCCCATACATACACCCTATTACCAGCTAACAGAAGATCAACGCAGGTTGCTATGGGATGGAAATCGCTCATTCAAAGGTATTCATCGGTTTTTTGACCACCTGGAGGAGAAGAAGTACAAGATACAATACCGGGTGATGCTCTCCAGATACAGGGGTAAAACAGTCTGTCCTGAGTGCCAGGGGAGTCGACTCAGGAGAGAGGCTTCCTTTGTGAAAGTTGGAGGAAAAACCATCAGTGAACTGGTGAAGATGCCCATCTCTCAGCTGAAAGCATTTTTCAGTCACCCGAAAATGACCAAAAAGGAGCTTAAAGTTTCAGAGAGGCTTCTGAAGGAGATCAATAACAGGCTTGGTTTCATGACCAATGTGGGACTAGGTTACCTTACTCTGAACCGCCTCTCTTCCACGCTATCGGGAGGTGAGAGTCAGCGGATCAACCTGGCCACTTCACTGGGAAGCAGCCTGGTGGGATCGCTCTATATTCTGGATGAACCCAGTATCGGACTCCATTCACGTGATACCGATCAACTGATCGGAGTGCTGAGGGAGCTTCAGCAACTGGGAAACAGTGTGGTTATAGTGGAGCATGACGAAGAGATCATTCGATCGGCCGACCATGTAATCGATATGGGCCCCATGGCCGGAAGGCATGGGGGTGAGGTGGTGTTTCAGGGCAACCACCGGGAGCTTTTGAAAGAGAAGAAGAGTCTTACTGCAAGGTATATGAACGGATTGGATAAAATCGCTATTCCAAACCAAAGAAGAAAGTGGAACAACTATCTGGAAATCAAGGGAGCCAGGGAGAATAACCTGGCCGGGATAGATGTGAAGTTCCCCTTAAATATCTTCTCTGTGATCACCGGTGTGAGCGGATCGGGGAAATCGAGCCTTGTTAGCGCCATCCTTTTTCCCGCGTTGAATAAGCATTTTAATGGATCCGGGGAGAAACCCGGCAAACACGATCTCCTCACCGGCGATCTACACCTGCTGGACCGGGTTGAGTTTGTGAACCAGAATCCCATTGGGAAATCGTCGCGCTCCAACCCGGTGACCTACCTGAAAGCCTTTGATGAGATCCGGAAACTCTACGCTGCACAGCAGGCTTCTAAAATTAATGGCTTCAAAGCTTCGCACTTCTCCTTTAATATTGAAGGGGGAAGATGCGACGAGTGCCAGGGTGAAGGGGAGATTAAAGTGGAGATGCAGTTTATGGCCGATGTCCGGCTGGTATGCGAAAGCTGTCAGGGCAGGCGCTTTAAAGATGAAATTCTCCAGGTGACTTACCGGGAGAAGAGCATATTCGATATTCTGGAGATGACCATCAATGAGGCCATCGAGTTTTTCAGCCAGGTGTCCGGCTCTACTGAGAAGAGGATTATTAAAAAGCTTACCCCGTTGCAGCAGGTGGGACTGGGATATGTGAAGCTTGGTCAATCCTCAAGCACCCTGAGTGGTGGAGAGAGTCAGCGTATCAAGCTGGCCTATTTCCTGAGCAAGGAGTCGGCCGAAGAGAAGATTTTGTTCATTTTTGATGAACCCACCACCGGACTGCATATGCACGATATCTCCCTGCTGCTCCTATCGCTGGAATCATTGTTGGAGAAGGGGCATACTGTTCTGGTCATAGAACACAACATGGAGGTGATTAAGTATGCCGACTGGATCATCGATCTGGGTCCCGAAGGGGGCGATCAGGGAGGAAGGGTTGTTTATGAAGGAACACCCGAAGATATTCCCGAAACCGGCTCATATACAGGTCATTACCTCAGGGTCAAACTTAACGGACACTCCTGATACCGGTCTCTTCTAGAAGAAATAGTAGATTGCAGCCAGGACCCTTAAGTTATCAGCGTTGGTTGTTTCAGAAGGGATGTAGAATTCATTGAAGTCACTGCCATAGGCGGCGTTGGTGTATTCCACCTCCATGGCCACACTTACTTTTCCGGCATTGTAAATGATTCTGGGAGCGATCCGGTAGAGCCTCCTGATAGTGGTGCCCCTGCCATATACAAGAGAGGTTAAAAGGATACTCTCCTTGCTTCCATTGTTGCTGGTGAGTCCGCCGAAAACTCCTATCTGTGGATTGCCATTGGTATGCAGTTCACCCCAGAAGGTCATGCTCTTAAGCGGAGTGTAGGCTAGCTCACCGGTCGTTACATCGGTAATATCTGTTGCTGCATAACCGCTGATCCCCAGCAGGTCTGAGATGTTTTCACCATAGCGGACCTGCAGTTTAGCGGTGATGGAGCCGGTTACAAGCTTTGTAAATGCCATGGCTGTCAAGCCCCCTACTTTCTCATTGACTGCGTATGCATCTCCCGGAATTGGAGTGCTGGAAAGGCGGGGAACAATGGTTTTATAAGCCGCTCCTGCACCAGCCAGGATGTTGAATCCCTGTTCATTAGTAGTTCCAAAATGAATCTGCATGTGCATATCCGGTATGGCAGAGTTTCTTAAATATTTGGAGCTTGCCCCGTCTGCTCCCACAGAGGAGTAGCCGCGCTGCGACAGTGCAGCAGCCATAATACTGAATCCGCCTGTTTTGTATGTTACACGAAGTTGTGGGTTCCTGGCAAAGGATTGCAAGGGGGTTCCGGTGTTAAAGGAGACGGTGCCCGGAAAGCAACCGGTTACAAACAGTGGATTCCAGAATTGACCCGCCATCACTTCCAGGTGGTCCCAGTTTAGCTTTACTATAGCATGCCGCAGCCGTAAGAGATTGATATTGTCATTGCCCTGGGCGAAAAAATCCCCTTCGATCAGGGCAGAGGTTTTGGCCCCG
>DAOWNM010000324.1 GCA_030642565.1 Bacteroidota bacterium
ATAAGCTGCATCAATCCGCCTTCACGGGAATAGTCAAAATAGGTGTCAAAACGGGGCGACTGATAACCCGCCTCATACCGCAGGAAACTGTTCATGGGAGGGGTGTCTGTAATCTTTCCTGCATTGAATATCCCATCCGGGTCAAAAATCTGCTTCACCCTTCGAATCAGTTCATAATTTCGCTCACCCACCATCATGGGAATAAACTCCCCGCGCAGCCTTCCGTCTCCATGTTCCCCGCTAAGAGATCCCCTGTATTTCTTCACCAGTTTAGCAGTATCCAGTGCAATATCATAATACAGTTGAACGTGTTCAGGATCTTTGAGATTCAGGATCGGACGGAGATGAAGCTCCCCCACCGATATATGTGCATGATAAACACAGTTAAGGCCGTATTTTTCAAGTAGTTGATTAAATTCTGTTATATAATCTTCCAGCACCTCCACACGGACACTGGTATCTTCAATAACCGATACAGGCCTGCCCTCTCCCGGGATATTGGAGAGAACACCCAATCCCGCCTTGCGCAGGTCCCAGACCTTCCCAATATCACTCCCTCTGACCACTGGAAAATGGGTTCCCAGTCCGGCCGCTCTCATCTCCTTCTCCAGGGTCATGATCCGGTGCTGTAAATCTGACTCTTCCTGGTCCACAAGTTCAACAATCAAAACCGCCCCAGGGTCGCCCGAAAGGAAAAAACGGTTCTTCCGCTGGGTCAGGTTCTCCTTTGTGCAATCAAGAATGGTTTTATCCATCAGCTCCACAGCTGTAGGGCTATGTTTTAAAGCAGCCAGGTTACCCCTTATGGCTTCCATTACAGAATTAAAATGGATGGGTATCAACGCTTTAAAAGGAGGAGGCAGGGGGACCAGGTTGAGTTTTGCTTCGGTCATAAACAGCAGTGTTCCTTCCGATCCAGCTAGCAATTTACAGAGGTTAAATTCGGAATACCTGGCATTTTTTCCACGATATTGGGGAGTTTCCAGCAGCTCATCCAGTGCATACCCCGTATTGCGCCTTACCACTTTGGGATCGGGAAAGCCGGATACAATTTCATCCTGGTTGGCCGGGTCGCTGAGTATGGCATGGATCTCTCTGTATATCTCTCCTTCCAGCCCGTCTTTTTCAAGCTTTTCCTTCATTCCGGCACCGTCGAGCGGACCAAATTCAGCCACAGAGGCATCTCCCAGGATGGCCCTGATCGTCAGGGTATGGTCACGGGTGGTTCCATACACCAGGGAGTGCAAACCGCTGCTGTTGTTCCCAATCATACCACCTATCATACTACGGTTGGAGGTAGAAGTCTCCGGACTGAAAAACAGGCCTGTGGAACGAAGGGCGATGTTTAGTTCATCCGGGATTACACCGGGTTGAACCCGAACCCACCTCTCCTTCTCGTTAATCTCCAGGATGCTGTTCATGTGCCGCGACACATCCACCACCACGCCACTGCCCACCACCTGTCCTGCCAGCGATGTACCAGCCGCACGTGGTATCAGTGATATCCTGTTCTCCCGGGCAAATCGAACCAGCTCCCGGATATCTGATTCATGTTGCGGGTAGACCACTGCCAGTGGAACCTCCCTGTAATCAGAAGCATCAGTGGCATACATAAGCAGTCTCAGGCGGTCGGTGAATAGTTCACCGTCAATCCGCGCCCGCAGTGGATCAAGTTTTGAGTGCTCTATCTGGTTGGATTTTTTAATAATCCAACAAATATAACAGATTCTCCAGACCAGTCACTACCTGTGGTTGGTGCTTTCGAAAATCTTATCGGCCGAACCCGCTATAAAACCGCTGAACAGCTTCCCCTTAGCATCGGGGTACCTCCTGGCAAATTCATAGTAACATCCGGGAATAGTCTCTGTTTCATGGATGAAACTGACCTCCACCTGGTCGACCAGGGTACTCGACTGTTCCAGCAACTGTTGAAAAAGATCTTTTACATGGATTGGACTAAGCTTTTTTTATTTAACTTTAACGCTTGTAATAATAAAACCCAAATTATTGATAATCAATGGATTTAATTAATAAAATCAGAGAACAGGCCCGCCAGGACTGCCAGCGGATTGTGCTTCCTGAAGGAAATGAAGATCGGACAATTATGGCAGCAGATACCATCATCAGAGAAAAACTTTGCTACATCTACCTGATTGCCGATCCTGAAGAACTGGAAAAAAAGGTAAAGCAGTTCGGATTGACAA
Organism: Bacteroidota bacterium; assembly: GCA_030642565.1. Lineage (GTDB taxonomy): Bacteria > Bacteroidota > Bacteroidia > Bacteroidales. The sequence goes on from DAOWNM010000324.1 coordinate 2,205, forward strand.
ATATTAAGAAGGCGACTGTGATCAATCCCAGGGAACATCCGAAAAAGCAGGCCTATACAGAGCTGCTTTACGAGCTAAGGAAATCCAAGGGGATGACCATGGAGGAGGCGGCCAAACTGGTGGAGGACCCACTCTACCTGGGAACCCTGATGATCAAGGCCGGAGATGCTGATGGTGAGGTGGCAGGTGCTTCCAACGCCACAAGTGATGTCTTGCGCCCCGCTTTTCAAATCGTAAAGACCATGCCTGGAATCAGCATTGTTTCAGGATCCTTTATCATGATCCTGAAGGATCAGTCTTTCGGAGAAGATGGAGTGATTGTATTTGCCGATGGTGCCGTACATCCAGATCCTGACGAAAAAGAGCTGGCAGAGATCGCGGTAGCTACTGCAGCCACCACCCGCTCTATCCTCGGTTTTGAACCCCGGATCGCCATGATCAGTTTCTCCACCAAGGGAAGTGCCAGCCACCCCATGGTCGACAAGGTGGTCAATGCAACCAGGCTGGCCAGAGAGATGGATCCGACCCTGATTATCGACGGTGAGTTGCAGGCCGACGCTGCACTGATTAAAGCCATTGCCGCCAGTAAAGCCCCGGGCAGTCCCATTCAGGGCAATGCCAATGTGCTGATATTCCCCGATCTGAATGTGGGCAACAGTGCTTATAAACTGGTGCAGCGACTGGCCAAAGCGGAAGCCATTGGTCCCGTAT
>DAOWNM010000077.1 GCA_030642565.1 Bacteroidota bacterium
CAACCAGCAGCTCATTCACTTCACCCTCTTCACCTGCCTCTTCAGTGAGTTTGGCCAGAAATTCTTCTTTCACCTTGCCAAAAGCTTCGCTCCTGGCGTGTTTATCAGCATTGGCCGACTTGGCAATTTTCAAAGCTGCACCGTAGGTCTCTTTCCAAATACGCTTGCTGAGCTCCTCGTCGTTAACCTCGTGACAGTACTCCCTCTTCTCCTCTTTACCCGTCTTTTTGGCCAGGGCAAGCTGAGCTTTACACATGGGTTTGATGGCATCATGGGCAAATTTGATGGCTTCCAGCATCTCGGCCTCTGCAACCTCTTTCATCTCTCCCTCCACCATCAGGATGTTGTCGTAAGTGGCACCAACGATAATCTCGATGTCTGCATCTTCCAATTGGGAGAAAGTGGGGTTTACCACCAGTTCTCCGTTAACCCGAGCCACACGTGCTTCGGCAATGGGACCATGGAAAGGAATGTCAGATACAGCCAGTGCAGCTGATGCAGCCAGTCCGGCCAGCGCATCGGGAGGAGTATCGGCCTCTGCCGACATCAGGGTCACATTGACAAAGGTATCGGCATGGTAATCGTCCGGGAACAGAGGACGAAGCGCCCTGTCAACAAGCCTGGCTACGAGGATCTCATAATCGGAAGGTCTTGCTTCGCGCTTCAGGAATCCTCCGGGGAATTTTCCAAGTGCGGCATATTTCTCTTTATAATCTACAGACAGAGGCATGAAGTCCACATCCTCTTTGGCCTCTTTGGCACTGACCACAGAAGCCAGCATCATGGTGTTGCCCATGCGAATCATAACGGCGCCGTCGGCCTGCTTGGCCAGCACGCCTGTTTCTATACTGATTGAACGACCATCACCTAAATCGATGGTCTCTTGAATTACTTTTGGTTTCGACATAATAACTGATTAAATGCTATGAATACGAAAAAGGCAATTCTTTGATTGCCTTTTTCGTTACTAATACCTCTTATTTTCTGATCTTCAGGGCTTTGATGATAGCGCGATATCTCTCAATATCTTTCTCCTTGAGATAATCGAGCAATTTCCTTCTCTTACCTACGAGTTTGAGCAGAGCCCTTTGTGTGCTGTAGTCCTTTTTGCTGGTCAGCAGATGCCGGGTAAGGTGATTGATCCTTGTGGTAAAAACCGCAATCTGGCCTTCAGCTGAACCTGTATCAGCCTCGGATTTGCCATACGTCTTGAAGATTTCCTTCTTTTTCTCCGTTGTTAAGTACATCCTAATTTTTCTACTTTATGAATCTGTGTCGATTTTCGAGATGCAAAGGTATTTATTTTTTTCGAATTAGCAATAAACCGCTTGTAGTTTATACTTCTGTGCCATCGGATGTTAAGGTCTTGATTAACTGGTTGATCTGTGACCTGGTTCCAAGCACAAACAGCTTGTCTGAGGATGTAAGGGTGGTTTCAGGAACCGGATTGATCATGTAAGATTTATCTTCCCGTTTCAATCCGACAATATTGGCCCCGGAGGTATTTCGGATATCCAGTTCGGAAATGGACTTGCCTGCAAAGCAGGATGAGAGATTGTCGCAGGAGATCTCTTCCAGTACCACGCTATCAATACTTTGCAGCAATATAAGCTCAATAAATTCAACCACATCTGGCTGAGCCACCAGTTTGGCCATGCGCTGTCCACCGATCTTATCGGGCATGATCACATTGGTGGCACCGGCCCGTTTCAGTTTCACATCCGAATTGTCCAACGAAGCCCTTGATATGATTTTTATGTCGGGATTCAGCTCTTTGGCACTTAGCACCACGAACAGGTTATCGGCATCTTCAGGCAGGGTGGTGATCATAGCCCGGGCACTCTCCAGGTGGGTCTGCTTAAGTACCTCCTCATCGGCTGCATCCCCTTCCACATAAAGCATTCCGGGGGTATCCCTAAGCGTCTGAATAATCTCCGGCTTCTGTTCAATAATGACGACTTTCACCTTGTGCTGATTGAGCTCGATGGCTGCCTGCTTTCCGTTCCGTCCATAACCGCAGATGATTACATGGTCCGAAAACTTTTCGATTTTTCTTTTCACTTTGGAGTCTTTATATGTATTCATAAACACGCCTTCCACAATATATCTTGTGAAAGAGGTAACTGCATAGAAAAAAATCCCGATGGAAACCACCACCAGGAAGGAGGTAAACCACATTCCATAGTTGTCAAGCTGATGTACCTCCTCAAAACCAACCGTGGCAATGGTGATGATGGTCTGGTAGATGGCTTCGGAGGGGGTATAACCAAGCAGATAATAACCGATGCTACCGATCACCATAATGCTAAGGAGCAGCCCAATGGTAAGGTAGGCATGTTTGAAGCTATTTCTTTTCATGGATCGCAGCTTTCATTAAATCTGCACCTATTTGACAATCTAGACACCGTTTTTGTTTGCAGTAAACATTATATAGTTGTAACAGGGCCTGACTCTCCATGGCGTTGTGTGCCCTAATACCAAAAATACTCCAATTTTTTATGATCTGGTTGGATTCGGCCTTCAGTTGCAACAGGATCTCATATGCCCGGCTGTCGGTTCTGCCTCTTTTTCCATTTTTGTCAAGGGCAAACAGGAACGGGACAATTACATTAATGATTAATGTTGCAATGAATTGCTCTCCCGGATATTTCGGAAATGGGTGAGAGCATCTGCCGAACAGGTAGTGTGTATGCCAGTACTCACTGGCACCTGATCGAAAGAGCTGTTCAATTTCAGTCATTGAATCTGCCCCCAGAATGCTCTCTGTTAGCGGAAACCTGTTGTGAATCATTGAAGCAAACTGGGAAATTCTCAGTGTAGGGAAGGAGGCTGGCCGAAGTCTGAGGAATCTCCAAAAATGCCGTGGAATTGGTTTTTCAGAGAATGAGTCCTTTAATTCTGTGTAACGATTCCAGAGGGAGGAGGGGTAAGGTCCAAGTTCTTTGGCCGGGAACAGCATCCCTGAATGGCCAAATAACATCGATTCAAGGTCTGGCAGACTGTCGCGATGGTCAATCAAACATGGAAATGGGACTCCTTTTGCCAGCAGTTCAAATGGCATTGTGTTAACCGGAAGTCCGTATCCCGAAGCCAGAGCCATATACAACGCTTCATCTCGATTCTTGGTGGGATCACACAGGATCTGTTCAATACGGTGGCATTTCTGTACAACTCTTTCTGCCTGCAGGGAGGTGAGCCAGTGGTTTAACTTTTTTTGGGGAATATCACCGATATATCCACTGCACGGCAGCCAGCTTTCACTCTTTTTCAGCACTTCATACCGCCGGACCAGGTTCTCGTGATAGTCGGGAACTACAGTTTGAATCCGGCGGCCCAGGCTGTTGGTAATGTCAGTATCAAATGCTCCGACCACGTGCAGGATCACATTGTTGTAACCAGGATCCAGGTGGTGCCCGTGTCTGTACCAGTCCGATGCGCGCCGGTGAACCTCTATATTTCCAGCCCAGACCATTTGTTCCAACCTGATTCGGGCATTGAAAAAGTCTGGACCGGCATGATAATTTTGCTCCCCCGGATTCAGAACCTCCAGTTCAAGACCACATGTGGTTCTCAGTGACTTCCCACTGTACAATCTGTGTTTCCAGATAAACTGAATAAAATGCTCCGTGGCCATCACAGGTTAATGTGGCCAACCGGTTTTTTTCAGTGTTGGACTGCTTAAAAGGAGTAAGCCAGGCCAGCGGTGATCTCTACGGTACGGATGTGAAATTCAGCATCAATGGGTGGAACTTCATCGACCACTCCCTGGAAAAGGTCAAAGGTATAGGTGTTTTTGGCTTTTGTTTGGACAAAATCGGCACTAAGCTTCAGCGCAAGATTTGTATTAAATTTATACCTGATTCCTCCACCGGCAGTCAGCCCAAAAGCAACATTGTTATGGCTGGTATGGGTATAGATGCTATTCCCGTCATATGTAATTCTTAACTCCTGGTCGGGAGGCCTGATAAAACTGAGTCCTCCCAGCGCCCTGAAGTCAAAGTATAATTTCTGGGATGCTCTTATGGAGAAGAGGGGTCCGAGAAAGAGATTGATATAGTTCCAGAACCCGGAACCATACAGGATCTCTGCATCCTCAGGAATGTCGATTCCACCGGGTGTATTCGCTTCAATATAGGAGACCATATCTTTTATCAGGGAGTCGCGTGAGGCATAGTTTGATCCGAAAGAGAAAGATCCCCCTATGCCAAAGTAGGAGACAGGAAAAAATCCTGCGTCAAACTTGATGGCACCACCGGTCTTGGCATAGCCATTACTGGACAGATCGCCTGTGGCGGCATAGTCACCCTGTGGGAAGGTGGCCCCGAAAGATATACTGGCAAAGTTCTGCTGGGCAATAACTTGCATTGAACCAGCTGCCAGAAAAAATATAAGAATCCAGATCGCTTTTCTCATCTCTATTCAAAATTATCAGTCCAAAAGTAACAATTTCTATCTTTTTCTCTTAAACGGCATGGTCATACATCGTACACCCCCTCCGCCGCGTGAGAGTTCCGCCCCATCAATGGTCAGTACATATCTTTTAATTGTGGAGAGATCTGTTTTACCATTCAGCACATCCTTCGATCCGATAATTTCATAGCCCGATTGATGTAGGTTTTCAAGTGTATGTACATTCCTGTTATAGCCAATCAGTTTACCTGGACCAATGGCAAAAAAATTGGCACCGCTATGCCACTGTTCTCTCTCCTGGGTCATGGTATCCTTTTGCCCGCCACAATATGAGGGCTTTAGATCCATGCCAAGTTCCTTTAGCGCTTTAACCAGGTTCTCCACATTACGAATGGAGACAACCTTGCCATTGTCTATATCTATCTGAATGGTCTGGTATTTATTGGATTCAAGGATCAGGGGCTCATAGACCATGCAGGAGTCATTGTCCAGGAGCGTAAAGGTCATATCGAGGTGGATAAATGACTCAGGTGAGGAGGGTAGTTCCTGGATCAGGATGTGATGCTTCTCTTTTCTGTCCGAAACCATTTTTACCAGAAAATCGATACCACGCGAAGAGGTTCGTGTTCCCAGGCCTACCAGGGTAATATTTTCGGCAGCAACCAACAGGTCTCCACCTTCGATGGAGATGGTGTTCCTGTTTGCAACTCCCTCGTTCGGATGAATAGTCTGAACCCTGAAACGGGGATGGTAATCAAAAATGGCCTGCATAATTTGCACTTCCCTGTCCCTGACCCGGTTAGCCATTTTGGATATTAGCACCTGGTTGCCTAAAGCTACAGAGGCATCCCTGGTGAAGAAAAAGTTATGCAGGGGCCTGAGGGAATAATGTTCATTGCTCAGGTAACCGGTGAGTGTACTTCTTTCCAGGGGGACTCCCTGTACAAGCTGTTTGGCCAGTAATGTTTCATTCAGATCCAGCAGTTTGTCGATCAGTTTTGGCTGACCCTCCTGGTAACATGCTTTTTTGACGATTTTTTCCCTTATCTCGCTGGATCGAAGAATATCTTTCAACAGGTCCATAACCCGGAAGGTGGGGACCAGGTGTTGAAGAAGACATTCCAGCTGGTTGTACTCCCTCCTGGCTACAGAAAGATTGAGAATATCACTGTAGAGGGCCCGCTCTGCATTTTTAGGGGTCATATTCTCTACTTCGGGACCCGGAGGATGAAGGAGGACCCCTTCAAGATCCCCTGTTTCACTATATACCTGGATGGCCGACATGCCACAAAGGTAATAGAATTAACAGAGGATTGAAGCTCCTCACCTCGGGAGGAGAGGATTCATTCCGAAAAACCGATTCGTTTGTGGGCCCCATTGCAAAAGGGTTTATTTGAAGATTTGCCACAGCGGCAGAGATAAACCGGCTCCTCTTTTTCAATGATCTCTCCATCGGAACCTGTAATTTGAAACGGACCGGTCACCTTGAGGGGACCACCGGTAATTACCTGGAACAGGGCTTTTTCATTCTCCATTTTCAGTGGATTGGTCTGTGAAATCAATTTTTCGGTGAGTTCCATCGCAGTAGGGCATGTTCCGGGATGATCCGCAACGGCAGAATGAGGTCATGATGGTGGGCTTTAACTCCTGGTTCTCTGCCCCGATTATCTTGAAATTTCCCTCAACAAAAATGGGCCCATCCTTCATAATGCGAATGCTGGTTGGAGCATTTGTGCCTGAAAGGGTCTTTGGGTTCTCTTCCAACCTGTGGTCCACCTCTCTTAGCGCCTTTCTCTCTTCTTCTGTAAGGTCCTTGTTATATTTCCATACCAGTGCCTGCGTGGGACATTTATTCACCACTTCAATGATTCTGCGGGTAGGTGCCTCCTCCATATTCACCCATGGTCTTCTTCCGGGATTGAATACTTCGATCAACTCCCTGAAACAGGTGGTGGCATGGATACATTTTGAGGGTATCCAGAATACTGTGATTTCACCATTGGTGTATTGCCTGTCCCGCGGATCTGTCATCTGTTTAACTTATGATTACTCAGCTATAAAAAACAATTCAGCGTTGAGAATGTTCAAATGGATTTTATGTTGATCCAATGTTAAGTGAGTATTAAGAATCGGCGCCCATTCAGGATATCAAACAGATAGTCTGTCTGTTCAACACAGGGCAACAGGAAGTTGTAAGAGTCAATAAATCAAGAAAATGAAAAGTTGGTAGTAGTTTAAAGGTGGTGGAGAAGGCAGATTAAACAAATGTTAACCGGGCCATCAGATTTAACAATCACATAAAATAATGATCATGATTAATTTACACTAGTCGGATTACTTTGTATCAGAGATTAACTGACACTGTTTAAAACAGAGTTTTAATGAGACAAATTGTAACCATAGTAACTATATTTCTTTGTGTGAGCACATTGTATGCCCAACCTTCCGGCAAATCAAACCTGATGGCATATGGCAGGGCCAATCGTGAAGGCATTAACGATGGAGAATCTACCAGCATCACCGGTACAATTCGGGGCAAAATTGTGGATGCAACCACAGGTGAAGGGCTGATTGGAGCAAATGTATTTCTTACCGGAACAACTACCGGAACCATCACCGATTTTGATGGAAATTTTTCACTGAGCGATGTAGCACCGGGTAGTGTAAGTGTAACCGCCTCCTATGTTTCATATGAGACACAGATTTTTGAGAGTGTGGAGGTGCATGCAGGTGATGTGGTGATCCTGAATGCCAACCTGAATCTCTCTTCACAGCAGATTCAGGAAGTGGTGGTGAAGGCCAGGAGACGGGGACAAACCGAAGCAGCTGTCCTGGTTATGAAAAAGAAGATGCCTATGGTCCTGGATGGGATCTCCTCACAACAGATTTCCAGGATGGGTGACAGTGATGCGGCCTCTGCACTCAAACGTGTTACCGGGGTTTCAGTGGAAGGTGGAAAATATGTTTATATACGGGGGCTTAGTGACCGCTACAGTACCACCACTCTGAACGGGGCTCAAATACCGGGACTGGACCCGGAAAAGAATACGGTACAAATGGACCTGTTTCCTTCCAGCGTGATTGAGAACCTGATTGTATTCAAGACCTTTTCTCCCGATCTTCCGGGCAATGCCACAGGGGGACTGGTCAACATTGTGACCAAGGATTTTCCGGAGAAGTTCACAATGCAGTTTTCAGCGGAACTTGGTTATAATCCCCAGTCAAATATGCGTGATGATTTTCTCTCGTATGAGGGAGGATCCACAGACTGGCTGGGTATGGATGACGGAACCCGGGCCATTCCCGGCGAAGTTAAAAACCTGACTGAGAACGGGCAGCTGCCATTTATTTACACAGGCCAGGATGATGTGCTTGGAGAGATCAGCCGGGGTTTCAACAAGTCCATGGACAATACCAGTATCAGCTCCTTCCTTGATCAATCCTACTCTTTCTCCGTGGGTAACAGAATTTCCCTGTTCGGAAGGGATTTAGGAATCAATCTTTCTACCAATTATTCCAGGGAGTATGATATGTATACCGGAGGAAGGGATGAGAAATATTCAGTAACCACACCGGACCTGCCGGCTGCCAAAAGATTGGTTGAAGACAACCTGGGGACAGAAAACGTGATATGGTCCGGACTGGCCAACCTCTCCTACAAACTGAATAACAACCATAAGATAGGGGTGACCCTGATGAGAAATCAGAGTGGAGTTAAGAGTTCACGCTATAATATCGGGGTAGCTGCCGATCCTGATGCAGAGGACATTATTGAGCAGAAACTGGGTTGGATGGAGCGTTCAATTACCTCACTTCAGGGAAAAGGGAAGCACGTAATCCCGGGTGCAGGGAATGCTACCATTGACTGGCTGGTCTCTTATACCAATTCTACCCAGGATGAACCGGACCTTCGGTTTTTCTTCATGGATTATGATACTGATGAAACGACAGGAGAGTACCACAACTATGTGGTCAGACTAAACAACCTGCCTGTCAGGTTTTATCGGGAGATGGAAGAGACCAATATGGACCTGAAACTAAATTATACCCAGCCTTTCAAACTGGGCGACAGGAATGCCAAAGTGAAGTTTGGGGGCTCTTATATTGACAAGATCCGGGAATCAAAGCAAAATATGTTTGTGGTGAAAAGGCAGGGAGCCATCGATTTTGATGGAACCTCAGCGGATTTTCTGAGCGATGAAAAGATGATCTGGCCCGATAACTGGAGAGTGGTTTATTATGAGAACTCGCTGCTTACAGATGACAAAAACAGCTATGAAGGGACAGAAACTGTTGCGGCCGGCTATGGTATGTTGGATCTCCCCGTCACCGAAAAGTTGAGAATTGTTGCAGGGGCACGTTATGAATACGCCGATATTTTTGTGGAGAACAAGGTGGACACTATTGAGTATCCGACCAAGGTGACCGATTATGACAATGGAGGTTTCAGCGGAGGGGATATCCTTCCTTCTGTCAACCTGGTATATGCTTTATCCGCAGATATGAACCTGAGGATGGGTTATAACTGTACCGTGGCACGCCCGGTGTTCAGGGAGCTGGCACCCTATGCTTCATACGATTACAAGGCAGGTTTGAGGAAGATTGGGAACCCCGATCTGGAAAAGACCACAGTAGATAATATGGATCTGCGCTGGGAATGGTTTGTTCGTCCAGGTGAGATTCTCTCTTTCAGTGCATTCCATAAGTATTTTCAGAATCCCATTGAGTTAAGGGACAAGGAAGAGGCTGCCAACCCGGAGATTCATTTCGAGAACATTGAAGACTCCAGGTTGTATGGGCTTGAATTCGAATTACGGAAGAGGCTCGATTTTGTGGAAGCGCTCCGGAATTTCTCTTTGGGAGCCAATGTGACCCTGGTGAAATCGATTGTTACTGAAGATTCAACGAGGCTCGCTTCAGCCCGCATGGTGGATCCGGACTGGCCCGAAACAAGACCGATGTTTGGTCAGTCACCATATGTGATCAATAGTTATCTGAATTATCACCATTTCGAACGGGGCTGGGATGTGAATCTTGGTTTTAATGTGTCGGGGGCAAAGCTGGTTCTTGTGAATAAGGCGGCCACACCCGATGTATATGAGCAACCTTTCCCCATGATGGATTTCAATATCGGTAAGCAGTTTAAAAATGGCGTTATTGTGAAATTTTCGGCAGATAACCTGCTGAATCCATACTTCCAACAGACCTATTCATTCAACTCTTCCACGGGGTTCTTCAGACAGTTTAAAATCGGACGGACCTTCTCTATCAACCTGACCTATCTGTTGAAATAACTCTGTTTTAACAACTTTAACTTCATCTAATTTTATCATAAAATCAATTAAAATGAAAAGATTTATTACTCTAATGACAGTATTGACTGTCTGGTCTTTATCACTTGTTGCTGCTGATATTACGGTAACTGATGCCGATATGACAGCTGCAGGAAACGATGTTACCTGGACCAGTGAC
>DAOWNM010000287.1 GCA_030642565.1 Bacteroidota bacterium
AAAAAAAGGAGAACTTAATAGGCCGCTTTGAACTGTTCCAGGAAGCGGATGTCATTCTCAAAGTAGAGACGGAGATCTTTTACCTGGTATTTTAGCATGGCCACCCGTTCAACACCCATACCAAAAGCAAAACCTGTATATTTTTCAGAATCAATATGATTGAATTCCAGCACATTGGGATCGACCATACCGCAACCAAGGATTTCCAGCCAACCTGTGTATTTGCACACATTGCATCCTTTTCCACCACAAATCTGACAGCTGATGTCCATCTCTGCTGAGGGTTCAGTGAATGGAAAATAGGAGGGGCGCAGACGGATCTCTACACGCTTACCAAACATTTCGCGGGCAAAATAGAGCAGGGTCTGTTTCAGGTCGGCAAAGGAGACATTTTCATCTATATAGAGACCTTCAACCTGGTGAAAAATGCAGTGTGCCCTGGCCGAAATAGCTTCATTCCTGAAAACCCTGCCGGGAGAGATGGTGCGTAAGGGCAGTGACTCATTTTCCATTACCCTTACCTGTACCGAGGAGGTGTGTGTTCTGAGCAATATATCGGGATCTTTTTCAATAAAGAAAGTATCCTGCATATCGCGGGCCGGATGTTCCGGCGGGAAGTTCAGTGATGAGAAGACATGCCAGTCATCTTCTATTTCAGGACCCTCCGAAATGGTATATCCCAATCTGCCAAAGATGGAAATAATTTCGTTTCGCACGATGGAGATGGGATGTCTTGCTCCGGAGAGGACCGGCGGACCAGGCAGGGTTAGGTCGCGGGTATCATCGCCACCTATGTCATCAGAAAGGTTGGCCAGTAAAGTATCTATTCTGTCGGCCACAAACTGCTTCAGTTGATTGATCTTCTGTCCTGTTTCTCTCTTCTGTTCGGCAGGAACCTCCTTGAAATTCCTGAACAATTCGGAGAGAGCACCTTTTTTGCCCAGGTACTTGATCCGGAATTGTTCAACCTCCTCTTTCGTTTCGGCCTGGAATTGTCGGGCTTCCTCAAGGAGCTTATCAATAATTTGAAGCATATCTGTTTGAATTAGAGATACAAAAGTATAAAAAACCCTCTTATTTGATGATGGAAATGGAATAGATTATATCTTCAAGAGGGCGGTTATAGGCGTCGGTTGGCCGGGATGCGATGGCGTCGAGTATTTCCAATCCCTCTACCACTTCACCAAAAACAGTGTAGGCTCCGTCCAGATGAGGTGTGCCTCCCATGGTCGTGTAGATTTCAGTACTCTCTTCGGTAAAGGTTGCCACTCCTCTTTGTGTGAGGATATTGATTTCTTCAGGCGTAAGCACCCTACCCTGTACCAGGTAAAACTGAGAACCAGATGAAGCCTGTTCGGGATTGTCTTTGTCCCCTTTTCTGGCGGCAGCCAGAGCACCCTTCTTATGTATGAGGTTGTTATGAAATTCAGCGGGAATGGTATAACCGGGGCCACCAGAACCAAGACGCTGACCCTTTTCAGCACCCGTGGAGTGAGGATCTCCACCCTGAATCATAAAATCTTTGATAACTCTGTGAAAAAGCTGGTCATTGTAAAATCCATCATTGATCAGCTTGATCATGTTGTTGCGGTGAGCAGGCGTTTCATTATAGAGTTTGATAACCATGTCGCCCATGGTTGTCTCTATTACTATCATGTGTTCACCCTGGGGTTCCTGTGCTGCAGCAGGAAATGAAAGCATAAAGAGTGTGATCATTATTGAAACAAACGGTGCAGAGAGATAGTTCTTCCTCATAATTAATGTATTTTTAATATAGATTAGTGCTGCAAAGATAAAACGAATGTTGAAAAAGTATTTCATGCTCGGTTTAATTGGTTTGGTGCCGTTTATGGCTTCGGGTCAGTCTGTGGGACTTGTGCTTAGCGGAGGAGGATCAAAGGGACTGGCGCATATTGGGGTGATCATGGCCCTGGAAGAGAACAGGATTCCCATCGACTATATAGGGGGAACTTCCATGGGGGCCATTGTGGGTGGGTGTTATGCCATGGGAATGAGGACAGATGAGATCATTGAGATCATCGGGTCGGAAGAGTTTCAGTACTGGATGAGCGGTATAATGGAAGAGGAGTATAAATACTATTTCAAAGCAGAAGATCCCGGGCCCGATATTTTCAATGTGGGGATCGACCTGACAGATACTGTTCCAAAAACAAGGTTGCCATTAAGTGTTATTCCCAACTACTTGATGGATTTTGCTTTTATGGAGATCTTTTCCAGAGCCAGCGCAGCTGCAGGGTATGATTTTGATAGCCTGTTTATTCCGTTTCTGTGCAACGCTGTGGATATAAGTAATAGCAGGGAAGTTGTATTCAGAAAAGGAGAGCTGGCACAGGCGGTCAGGGCCTCCATGACCGTTCCCCTCTATTTCCGCCCCATTGTGATGGAGGGGAATATCATGTACGATGGCGGTATCTATAATAACTTCCCGGTACAACATGTACTGGAACAATTTAATCCCGATGTAATCATTGGGAGCAAGGCTGCACAGGGAAACACGCCTCCCGATGAATTTGATATTCTGGCTCAGATCGAGAATATCGTGATGAAACCCTCCAGTTATAAAATTGATCCAGAGAGGGGACTGGTGATCGATATGGATTTTAAAAAGGAGTCGTTACTTGCGTTTGATAAGATGGACGAGTTTATTGAGGTGGGATATAGAACGACCATTGAAAAGATGGACAGTATTAAATTACTGATTAGCCGATCGGCTGAAGACAGCGCGACATTAAATCGTAAAAGGGAGGCATATGCAGAGAGGCTTCCGGAACTTCGGTTTAACGAGTTTAAAATCGAAGGATTAAATGACAATCAGAAGTATTATGTGGAGAAGAGTATCCGGAAATCGGATTCTATTCTGGATCTGAAAGAGATGAAGAGAGAGTACCTGAAACTGGCCAACGATAAGAGCCTTTTTTATGTCTACCCGCAGGCGGTGTATAAACCGGAAGATAGCTTGTTTACAATGAAACTCAGGGTGATACCCCAGGCACCCCTGGAGGGGAGGTTTGGGCTCTTTATCTCAACCACAGGACTGGCGCAGACCTACCTGGGCTTCAGTTACAGGCAGATTTCAGAGGTCAGCACACACCTGAAGGGCAGTATTCAGTTCGGCCGCTTTTATAACGGTTTAAATTTGGGATTCAGATTTGATTATCCAGCAAGAGTTCCGATCTTTTTCCGGGGGAACTTTAACTACAATGGATATCAATACAATAGCTATAACACCAATTTCTTTTTCGAGGACCTGAAACCCTCCTATATTACAGAGGATGAGATTAATTTCAGGTTTGATGTGGGATTTCCTTACCGGATCAATGGTATTTTCAAGAGTGGAGTGGGTATTGGCCGGAACAAGGAGATCTACTATATGACCAAGGATTTCTCCTCCACCGACACCTCGGAGGTTTCAAATGTAAACAAGGTTTCTCTCTATTTGGCCAGCGAAAGAAATACCTTAAATAATAAGCAATTCGCCACAAAGGGAATCCAGCGGAGCCTTGATATTAGAGTGGGTTATGGAGTGGAATCATATCATCCGGGCTCTACCACTCAGGAACAGAATAGTGAAAGAAACA
>DAOWNM010000249.1 GCA_030642565.1 Bacteroidota bacterium
ATCAGCTGGCAAATTACGGAACATGTCACGGTGAAAAACTGTGAGATTTCAGGCAGCGGGAATACCGGATTGCACCCTGGAACAGGATCGCCCTTCTCGATCATTGAAAACAACGATGTGCATCACAACGATCGCGATGGATTGTTTATCTGCTGGCGGGTATATCAAAGCAGGGTAACAGGAAACAGATTCCACCACAATGGCCGTTATGGCTTGTGCACGGGCCACAAAGATTCCGATGTGCTGTTTGAGAGCAATCACATATTTGAGAACGGAAGCGATGGTGTTCATTTACGTGGAGAGAGAGAAGCCAATGCACCACACAGAAATAGATTTACCAGGAATACCATTGAGAATAACGGAACAGCCGATGGTGGTTATGGTTTTTCCATAAATGCACCAGCCGAAGAGCTGGTACTGAAAGAAAACGTTTTCAAGAACTCAACCGGATCACAGAAAGCTGCGATTTATGTGCATAAAGCAGGCTTGAAACCAGAATTGAAAAATAACCGGTTTGATCAACATGAACTGGGTGAACTGCTGTACGAAGAACCTGTAAATAATAGACTCAAGCAATCATTATATCCTGATAATATGAGCGTTGACTATCAACCTATCGGAGAATTCCATACAGATCTTTCTCCTCAAACCGGTGCCCCGCGACAGGGAGCATTGGCTCCTGAAAACCAGGGTGTCATTGAAATTTATCCGGCATATGAAGAGGCGATGCAGGATCTCGGACAATATGAGTATATCATCGTTTTATACCATATGCATATGTCAAAAAAGTGGCACCCTTTTGTTAGACCTCCGGCCAGCAACAGAGAGTTCGGACTGTTTGCTACCCGCTCCCCGAACAGACCAAATTCCATCGGTTTTGGAGTGATTAAGCTGGAGAAAGTAACGGGCCGTCAACTGCATGTAAGTGGGATTGATGCATACAATGGAACACCGGTTCTGGATATCAAACCATGGCTCCCTTCCATCGATTGTCCGGACAGACACTCTTCACTTAACATTGAAAAAGAGCTGGGAATTACAAAATAGTCCGTCACCACGCTTTATAAACAATCAGGGGCAGATCCGATTCAAATTGTAATGTGAAGCTATCTGCCGTCGCTTCATTCAGAGTGGCTCTGTACCAATTGGAGAGCAGCAAATCGTTCAATGGATATTTTAGTCCGTTGGAGGTAATACGCGTGGTGTTATCAATGGAGAAGATTGAGATTTTCTCCCCGGCACAGGAGTGCACATGTTCACCACTACGTACCATAGAAAACATTCCATAGTCTGAAATGATCCATACATCAATGCGGGGGAAATATTCAACCATCAGGGAGATATTCCCCAAAGTATGGTCCTCTCTCAATCCTGTGGCCCCAAGGATGAAGACCGATGGATACCCCTTCTCAATACAATAGTGGACCGCCTTGGTCAGATCGTTGCTCTCCTGTTCATCGGAATGGATCATAATAGAGGCGTATTGCTCTCTGACTTCATCGGAAACCGAATCCATATCCCCGATAATCACATGGGGCGACAATCCAAAACCAATCAGTTTATCGGCTGCGCCATCGCAACAGATCAACAGCTCTGCCGCTTTCAACAGATCCAGTCCCTGACGGGCCGTTGGGAATAGCCCGTTGGCCAGTATGACAATTTTATTCTCCCTTTTCATCTTCAACCCTGTTATTCATCGATCTCTTCCATTCCATATATCCATATACTGCCATTCCGGCATAGACTGCATAGAGGATGACAGTTGGATACAATCCTTTGTAAATATAGAGTCCAATACTTACAACATTGGCAATAATCCATAAAAACCACTGTTCAATGATTTTTCGGGTCAGCATCCAGGTGGCCACGATGGCCAGGGCTGTGGTAAAGGAATCGCCCAGTGGTACAGTGGAGTCGGTATACCTGTCCAGTACGAAATAGATACCCACCCAGGAGAGTGCAAAAGTGAGGAAAAGCAAAAAGAGCTGCTGCCTGTTGATTCTGACCACCCGAAGCGCTCCTTTTTCACTTTTCGTACCGCCCCTGCTCCAGTAATACCAGCCATAGATACTGATCAGGACATAGTATACCTGCAGGCCCATATCGGCATAGAACTTGCCGGTAAAGAAGATATAGACATAAGCTGCCGAGGTGATGATTCCCAACGGCCAGAGCAATCTGTTCTGCTTCACCTCAAGAATCACATAGAGAATGCCTGTAACTACACCGAATAGCTCAATCCACATATATCCTTCTTCTAAATCTCTTAGAACCTTATACTCACCTTGGCCAGGTAATGGATGGTTGCCTGGGGAAAGTATGCCGACCAGTAATACTCCTCACCATCCTGCCACCAAGTTCCTCCATAAGCATTGTTTTCGTATAGGGTATTAAAGAGATTGTTGACCTGGAGCTGCAAACCAATTAAACCAACCTTTTTAACAGGAAATGAATAATCGAATCTCAGACTGTTTACAAACCAGGCATCCAGTTTCAGATTGTCATTCATGGTATTGACAAAATACTGTTCACTCACGTACTGACTAATCAAGTGAAGATCTATCGACTTTGCCAGATGAAAAGCGAGGTCGCTCGAAGAGATCACCGACGGCGAATAGGCAATATCCACCTCCCCCAGTGCTCTTGAGGTAGCTGTTCCCTCCCAGGTCGATGAGTTATAATCGACATAAGACTCCACAAAATCCCTGATTCTGTTCCTGCTCAGGGTAAGGTTGGCATTCCACTCCAGGAAGGAGAAAGGCTGTATCCCAATACTCAGTTCAACTCCGGCCCTGTAACTTTTATCCACATTGGTCATGATCGGGTAGCCATCCTGGCTCAACTCGCCCGTGGGTACAAGTTGATTATTATAATCCATATAGTAGAGGTTGACTGCAGCAGCCAGTGCGTGAGAGGAGAAGGCATAACCAAGCTCCAGGTCCCTGAGCTGCTCCGCCCTTGGAGTTGATTCGGGATCGCCGGTTGCATCTTTAAAATTCTGCCGGGTAGGTTCCCTGTTCCCGATCGAAAAAGAGGCATAGGCATATTGTGTGGCATTGATCTCCAACTGGGCCCCCAGCTTTGGATTGAAAAAGTGGAACCTGTGCTCCTGATCCAGCTCCCGGTTATAACCGTCGTCGTCGATACCCTCCAACAGGTAGTTAACATAGCGGTACTGGAGATCTGCAAACAGGTTCCAACGGTTGGTGATCTGGTAATTGGATTTAAGATAGAGGTTTCCGTCCCACTTTTCAGCACTGTTCTTGTACCATTCGTGCTCCTTTTCAGTATTACCGGCATACCTCATCCAGATGATTTCACCAAAATGATCACCCACATATCTGTTCAGTCCACCACCGCCCATAAGCTTCAGCCGGTGTATAGAGTAGATCATAGAGAAGACTCCTCCGTAGAAATCATTATCCAGCCACTTTTGCCTGATCAGATCTGTATGGGTAATAGTATCGTTTACTACAACGATGTCGGGCAGATAATAGTCTGCCACTGCTTCATCCTGTTTAAATTGCTCGTAGTATCCCTTTCCATCCACATAAAACAGCGCTGCATTCAACAGAAGGTTTTCGGAGAGATTGGTAGAGTAGACCAGGTGATAATGGTTCTGCCAGTAGTTATCTGTCTGGTTTTCGTAGTAGCGGTTTTCACCTGAAGGAGTCACATACTGACCTGCCGGATTATAGGTTCTGTTGGTATCGAGCGTGACCTCATCCACTCCCCACCAGCTGATACCCGAATGCTGCTCACCCAGGATCACATTGGCCTTCATTCTGCCCCTCTTTGTGAAATAGGTTCCTGTAAACTGCATGGATTGATTGTCAGAAGAGGCATAATCCACATATCCATCCGATTTCATATTGGAATAACGAAAATCAAAAGCAACCATCTCCCTGATCAGTCCCGTGCCCGCCTTTACCGTATTGATCCAGGTATTGTATGAACCAAAAGTGCTGCTGACATCTGCGTATGCTTCACTGGAAGGTGTCGCTGTCTGCATATTGACAGTAGCCCCAAAAGCGGCCGCCCCGTTGGTGGAGGTCCCCACCCCCCTTTGCACCTGTATACTGCTTAAGGAGCTTGAAAATGCAGGCATATTCACCCAGAATACCTGCTGCGATTCTGCATCATTCAGGGGAATGCCATCAATGGTAATATTGATTCTGCTGGGATCGGCCCCCCGGATGCGAAAGTTTGTATATCCAATTCCTGTTCCCGATTCGGATGACTGGACCAGTGAAGGAGTTAAGCTTAAAAGGTA
>DAOWNM010000243.1 GCA_030642565.1 Bacteroidota bacterium
GAGCCGGAAATCTTTCAGCTTTTCAAAATTTCCCGTCTCTATCCAACACGCCTTGTGCATGGGGAGCTGCTCATACCTGCATTTCGCTCCATACTCATGCTGAAGCCTGTACTGGATCACATCGAACTGAAGTTCGCCCACAGTACCGATGAATTTCCGGCCATTGACTACGCTCACAAAGAGCTGCCCTACTCCCTCATCCATCAACTGCTCCAGCCCTTTGGCCAGTTGCTTGAATTTCATAGGATCGTCATTTTCCACATAGCGGAACATCTCCGGGGAAAAACTAGGCATTCCCTGGAACTGAAGCTTCTCCCCTTCCGTCACCGCATCGCCGATCTTGAAGTTGCCGGTATCGTGAACACCCACAATATCGCCGGGATATGCCTCATCGATCACCGATTTCTTCTCTGCCATAAAGGATGTGGGACTTGAAAACTTCATCTTTCTGCCGCTCCTTACATGTACATAGGTTCTGTTTCGTTCAAACTTACCTGAGACAACCTTAATAAAGGCAATACGGTCGCGGTGCTTGGGATCCATATTGGCATGGATCTTAAATACAAAACCTGCAAACTTTTCTTCAGTAGGCTCGATCTTCCGCTGTTCTGTCTCGATGATACCGGGTGAAGGAGCCATCTGGATAAAACAGTCCAGGAGATCCCGGACACCGAAATTGTTCAGGGCACTTCCAAAGAAGAGCGGAGCCGTACTGCCAGCCAGGTAATCTTTCCTGTTAAACTCGGGATAGACCCCATCGATAAGTTCCAGCTCCTCCTGCAGGCGATCAGTATGTGGTGCAATATGTTTTTGAAATTCCGGGTCTTCCAGATCATTATACTCCACCAGTTCGCCGATGATCTGCTTGCTGTTGCTGCTGAAAGAACGAAAGGTCTGGTCGAACCGGTTGTAGACGCCTCTAAAATCAGGTCCCATACTTACAGGCCAGCTTAATGGGTGGACATGGATCTCAAGTTCATGCTCAATTTCGTCCAGCAGTTCAAAAGGGTCCAGTGCCGGACGGTCCAGTTTGTTGACAAATATCATGACCGGAGTTTTACGCATCCGGCAAACATTCATCAGTTTCCGGGTCTGGGCCTCTACCCCTTTGGCAGCATCGATCACAATAATCACACTATCGGCCGCTGTAAGGGTTCTGAAAGTATCTTCAGCAAAGTCCTGGTGACCCGGTGTATCCAGGATGTTGATCTTCTTCCTGCCATATTCAAATCCCATCACAGAAGTGGCCACGGAGATCCCCCGCTGTTTCTCTATCTCCATAAAATCGGAGGTGGCAGTTTTCTTTATCTTATTCGATTTTACAGCACCGGCCACATTAATGGCTCCGCCGAACAGTAGAAACTTCTCGGTCAGTGTGGTTTTACCTGCATCGGGGTAACTAACAATCGCAAATGTTCTTCGCCTCTCTATCTCTTCTTTTAACTTCATCCTTGAAAATGAGCGGCAAAGATAATAATTCCTATTTTGGGAGCCTATTAAGATCAATACAAATGGAGGATATAAAGAAAGAGGGGCGCTATACCCGCATTCATAAACAATTGGAAGCACTGTTACCAAAAACAGAAGATCCGCTGGCCAGGATGGCTACCATCTGTGCACTTTTGCATCATAAAATGGATCACTTTTTCTGGACAGGATTTTATCTGCTGAAATCGGGCAAACTGGTTGTGGGTCCCTACCAGGGTCCTGTAGCCTGCCAGGAACTTGAGAATGAGAAAGGAGTTTGTTGGACTGCTTTGAATGCAGCTGTCCCCGTTGTTGTACAGGATGTTCATTCCTTCCCGGGACATATCGCATGCGACTCCAGATCCAAATCAGAGATTACGCTGCCGGTTTTTAATCAAAAGGGGGAGATCGTTGCAATCTTTGATGTTGATTCTGACCACCTTGATTCATTTAGCAAAGTAGACAAGCTTTCGCTCACCGCTATGATTGAGATGATTTATAAGGAATTCTGAGACTAAGGTCTATGCCGTCAGCTCCCTGATCTTTTCCCTGATCTTCTCCACAGAATAGGGCTTGGTCACCAGTTCATCAAACCCAGCATCTGAATAATCATCGAAAAAAAGCTCCGGGTTATGCGCTGTAAGGGCAATCACAGGAATGGCATTAAGGGGTGGTGGCAGCTCATTGCGGATATACTGGGTTGTTTCAACACCGTTCATCACCGGCATCTCAATATCCATAAACACCATATGAATCTCCTGGCTATTCAGAATCTTAATGGCCTCCTCCCCGTTCTCAGCTAAAATAACTTCATTTCCCGTCAATTGAATGAGCTCGGATAGAAGGTAACGGTTGGTATATATATCATCTACTACCAGGATTCTCAGCATAGTCAGTCACATTTAGAGACAGGTGACAAAAATAAAAAATATTAACTAAATTTAGTGCTTACAGCAGCAGTGGATGTTAGAATTGGACAAAAAGGAGATGATCATCCGTTACAGTGCAATTGGATTTGTACTTGGAGTAGTGTTAACAATCATAGAATACGGCCTTCTGCTCTATGCCCGGGAAACACCTTTCTCATTCAGGCGTATTGCACAACTTCATGGTGATTTCCCCATCCTGTACATGCTCGATTTCCTGGCCATTCCCTCTCTGCTTTTCGGACTATTTGTTGCCAGCTGGCGTTATAAACAGCTTGATACACTCTCTGAAAGGATCAGGCAGGAGACCGATAAAAACGAGGAGATCAAACGATTTACGCATGCCCTGATAGCCGGGGATATGAATAGCTCTGTGGAGCTGACCTTTACTGAACAGACCCTATCTGATACCCTTAATAAATTGAAAGATTCGCTTATACGGAACCGGGAGATGGATCGGCAGCGTCGTCTGGATGAACGCCAGAGGAACTGGATCTCGGAAGGACTGGCCGAATTCGGGGATATCCTGCGGAAACACTCCCTGGAGATGGAGACCATGACAAATGCCGTGATTTCGGGGTTGGTGAGGTATCTTGAAGCCAACCAGGGAGCTGTTTTTCTTGCGCGGGAAGCTGAGGGGGAGAAATACCTGGAGATGGTGGCGTGTCATGCCTATGACCGAAAGAAATTTCCAGATAAACGGGTGGCATGGGGCGATGGTCTGATCGGGGCTGCTGCGGTTGAGAGACGGGGGTACTATACAGATAAGATCAGAGATGGATACCTGACCATTACTTCGGGTCTGGGCAAAGCCAACCCCAACTATCTTCTGATTGAACCTTTGGTCTGGAATGACCAGGTATTCGGAATCATTGAGATGGCTTCTTTCAATCGGTTGGAAGATTATCAGATTCAGTTTGTACAGCGTGTGGCCGAAAATATAGCTACCACCATCAATACCATGGAGAGCAACTTGCGTACAGAGCAGCTCCTGAAAGAGACCAGGGCACAGGCAGATCAGCTGGTGATTCAGGAAGAGCAGGTGAGGCAGAATATGGAGGCCCTGAAACTGGCTCAGGAGAAGGGCGCCAAGCAGGCGGAGATCTTTATCAGTTTTACCAATACGGTGAACCACACCCTGATGCGTGCAGAGTACAATACGGATGGGAATTTGCTCTATGCCAACACCAGGTTCCTGAAGAAACTGGGATATTCGGGAAACAGGGAGGTAGAAGGGAAACATATCTCCATGTTTATCAATGAGAAGGACCGTGCCTGGTTCAATTCACTCTGGGCAAAACTTTCAAAGGGAGGAAGACACTTTGAAGGCTATATGAAGCATGAGACCAAAATGGGCCAGGACCTCTGGACCATGGCTACTTATACCGGCGTAAGGCGCGACGACGGTAGTGTGGAAAAGATCCTCTTCCTGGCCATCGACTCCACAGAGCAGAAGAAGCAGAGCCTTGACTATGAGAGTCAGATAGAGGCCATTGACCGTCTCAATGCCAAAGCGATCTTCACTCCCGACGGAAAACTTCAATTGAGCAACACACTGTTCGGAAGCTCCTTGAACTACACCGATATGGAACTGGCCCAGATGAATGTTTTTGATTTTTTCGGAACCGCTGAGCAGGAACGATTCAATGAGATCTGGGAAAATGTGATCCGGGGTGAAGCGTTCCAGGGGCAGCTGAAAATGCAATCAAAGTTTGAAGAGGAGTTATGGTTTAGAGCCACTTTTCTCTCTGTAGATGACATGTATGGTGAGGTGGAGAAGGTGATATTCCTGGCCAATGAGATTTCAAAAGAGAAAGAGATGGAGCTTGCTTCCAGGAAGCAGCATGAAAAACTGATCCGCAAAGAGGAAGAGCTGCGCCTTGCCACTCTTGATCTAAAGAAGAAGCTGGAAGATACCAACCTCCTGAGGAAACTGGAGATAGTAAAGTTTAAGAAGGAGGTTAAACAGTATATCCATGTGTTGGAAGAGTTGCCCTAC
>DAOWNM010000074.1 GCA_030642565.1 Bacteroidota bacterium
CACGCCTACCAGGCCATCAGCGCCTATAGTGATCACCTGATTCAGACACCCAATATTGACCGGATCGCGGATGAGGGAATGTTATTCAGCAACGCCTGTGTAACCAACTCCATCTGTGCCCCCTCCAGGGCCACCATCCTTACAGGGAAACACTGTCACCTGCACGGGAAGATCGATAACCGGTTCCCGTTCGATACTACCCAGGTTACCTTCCCACAGCTCTTCCAGGCTGCCGGGTATCAGACCGCCATGTTTGGAAAGCTCCATTTTGGGAACAACCCAAAAGGGATCGATGAGTTTAAGATACTGCCCGGACAGGGCGCATATTACAACCCCGATTTCCATACCAACGATGGCAAAATCCGGATTGAGGGGTATACCACCGATGTGATTAGAGATCTGACCATGGACTGGATGAAGAACCGCAGGGATAGTGAGAAACCGTTCCTGCTTTTCTATCTGCACAAGGCACCTCACCGTGAATGGCTTCCCGCCGAGCGGCATTACAAGGAGTTCACAAAGAAGACTTTTCCGGAACCACCCACCCTTTTTGATGATTATGAAGGACGTGGATCGGCTGCAAAGGAGGCCGAGATGAACATCCTGTTGCACCAGAACTGGGCCGGGGACTCCAAATTACGTCCCGAAGTGCTGGATGAGCTGGGTATCACACCAACGTCCAACTGGGACAAGCGGGCCATGCAATCAAATTATAACCGCTTTACAGAGGAGCAGCTGGCCGCATGGAATGCGGTCTACGATCCCATTACCGAAGATTTCAAGGAGCGCTATCCCTCCATGACTAAAAAGGAACAGATGAGCTGGAAATTCCAGCGCTATATGCAGGACTATCTGGGCTGTATCGCAGCTGTTGATGAAAGTGTCGGAACACTGCTCGATTACCTTGATGCAGAGGGGCTCTCCGAAAACACCATTGTAGTCTACACCTCCGACCAGGGCTTCTACCTGGGCGAACATGGCTGGTTCGACAAGCGCTTTATCTATGATGAGTCGTTCAAAACACCCCTGCTGGTCAGATGGCCCGGAGCCGTGGAACCAGGAAGCACTAGTGACCAGATGGTTCAGAACCTGGACTTCGCACAGACCTTACTGGATATTGCAGGCATTGAGGCACCCTCTGATATGCAGGGAGAGAGCATTGTACCGTTACTGAAAGGGGATGATGATGAATGGGACCGGGATGCAGTTTACTACCACTACTATGAATATCCCGCCGTACACATGGTGAAACGACACTATGGGATTGTGACCAGGGAGTACAAACTGGCTCATTTCTATTATGATATAGATGAGTGGGAACTTTACGATCGTTTCAAAGATCCCATGGAGATGCAGAATGAATATGACAATCCGGAGTATGCCGAAGTAGTTGCTGAACTAAAGGAGAAGCTGGCGGAACTGCGTTTGAAATATAGAGATTCAGAAGAACTTGATAAAAAATTTATTGATCTGTATAAACAATAAACCGAAATGAAAAAGTTATCTATTCAGCTACTGCTTATATTTTTGGCAGTAGGAATTACCCATGGAGCATCGCTTCAGATACCCAAAATTCTGGGCGATCATATGGTCCTTCAGCAGAAAGCGTTCGCGAAAATCTGGGGCTGGGCCGAACCGGCACAGCTGGTGAAGATCACCACCAGCTGGAACGAAATAACCTATTCCACAGTGACCGACCAGCAGGGAAACTGGGAGGTAACTGTTTCCACCGGAATAGCAGGCGGCCCATATACAGTGGCCGTTCAAGCTGATTCCACCATAGTGTTGGAGGATATCCTGCTGGGGGAGGTGTGGATCTGCTCGGGCCAGTCCAATATGGCGTGGCCTCTCTCCAGGGCTGAGACCGCTGGGGAAGAGATTCCACTCTCTGATTACCCGGGTATCCGGTTGTTTACGGTGGAAAAAAATATCGCAACGCGTCCCAATGAGGATCTGAATGGATCCTGGGAAGTGTGTAACCCCGAAACCACGGCAAGCTTCAGTGCAGTGGGTTATTTCTTCGGAAAGATGTTGCATCAGGAGCTGGGTGTTCCGGTGGGACTGGTGAACACCTCCTGGGGAGGAACGCCCTCTGAATCGTGGACCAGCAGGGAGACGCTCAGTTCGTTCGGAGATTTTGACCGGCAGCTTGAGAAGTTGTATGAAGCATCTGACGTCGAGATGGAGAGGGCACGCAGGGAACAGGTACAAATGGAGACCATGATTAAGAAACAGCAGGATTTTGAGAACCGGGAGAACATCGGTTTCAACGAAGGGTGGATGAATATTGAATTCGATGATTCTGTATGGGATAACATGGCCTGTCCGGCTGAATGGAGCTCCATCGAAGATATTGGAATGCTTGAAGGAGTGGTCTGGATGCGCACGGGCATTACAATTCCCGACGAATGGATTGGGAAACCGCTTACCCTTGAACTGGGACCGGTGGATGAGATGGATATCACCTATATCAATGGTGTTGAGGTGGGGACCAGCAGGAAAATAGATAACTGGAACACACCGCGGGTCTACCAGGTCCCGGCTTCGCTGGTTACATCAGGTGAGCTGCAACTGGCCATTCGGATTGTCAACACCCATGCACAGGGAGGGATCTTTGGGAAACCGGAACAGTTAAAGATATATCCTGCTGAGAACAGTGATGAGACACCTGTTATGCTGGAGGAATCATGGAAGTACCGGGTAGCCTACAGGTTTCCTGAAATACACATGATATTCAATTCTCATACCCCGTCGGTACTTTACAACGGGATGCTTTATCCACTAAAAAACATGGCCATCAAGGGAGCCATCTGGTACCAGGGAGAGAGCAATGCTGGCAGGGCCATTCAGTACAGAACCATATTCCCGGGGATGATCGAAGACTGGCGGGCCACCTGGAGGCAGGGCGATTTTTCCTTCTATTTTGTGCAGCTCGCCCCATATAATTACAACCAGGAGTATATCAGTGCTGAACTGCGTGAAGCGCAGCTTCTGACCCTCTCCGAAGTGAAGCATACCGGGATGGCCGTTACCATGGATATCGGGAACCCCGATGATATTCATCCCACCAATAAAAGGGATGTGGGTAGACGGCTTGCCCTCTGGGCCCTGGCCAAAGATTATGCAAAGGATGTTGTATACTCTGGTCCGCTCTACAGGGAGCAGACCATTGAGGATGGTAAAATCCGAATCCATTTTAACTGCACCGGTAGTGGATTGGAGGCAAAGGGAGGCCCGCTTACGCATTTTGAGATAGCAGGATCGGATCAGGTCTATCATCCGGCCAAAGCTGTAATCAATGGAGAGACAATAGTGGTGAGCAGCCCGGAAGTATCTTCACCTTTGGCGGTTCGTTACGGGTGGAGCAATACCGCCGAGCCCAACCTTTTCAATGCAGAGGGACTACCTGCCAGTTCATTCTGTTCAGATACCTGGAAGCGGATTACCGAAGGCAATAAATGACAACTACATTGTTAACAATATAGTCATGAAAAGAGATCTGGTTACGCTGTTACTGATTATTGGATTGATTCCCTTCCTGCACGCGCAGAACCTTCTAAAGTTCGAATGGAAATTCAAAACAGGTGATAATTCCGCCTGGGCCTGGCCTGAATATGATGATTCCACCTGGGAAACAATTGAAGCAGGCACCGATTGGGAGAACCAGGGTCATGGCACCTATGATGGATTTGCATGGTACAGACAGGAGGTTTTTATCCCTGAGAGTCTGAAAAAAAGAGCTGTTGAGAACGGTGGACTGGTGCTCAGACTGGCCAGGATCGATGATTCGGATGTGACCTATTTCAACGGGCAGATCCTGGGATCAACAGGAGGACTGCCTCCGGATTATCAAAGCGGTTATGGCGATCCCCGGGTCTACACGGTTCCCGTTGATCGGGTTGCATGGGGAGCACAGAATACCATTGCTGTAAGGGTGTATGATGGTGGCGGAGGTGGCGGCATTGTGGGCAATCCTGTGAGCCTTTCAGTCAGAGGTATGGAGGAGCTGTTGACCATGACACCGGTGATGGAGAGGGAGGACCATATTGTATTGAATGAAGAGCCTGTGGTGGTCAATCTCGAGCTGGGGAACAAGATGAAACAACCCGTGGAAGGAGTACTGTATGCGACTACCACCTCCGATTTCGGGAATGTCATCGTTGATATTACCAAAGAGGTAAAGGTCAGGGCAGGAGGTTCGAAGCAAATTGCACTTGAGCAGGGCAGACTCTCTCCTGGGTTTTACAATGTCTCCCTGGTATTTGAGAGCGAGACTGATAACAAGCGGGTCGACTTTGCTATAGGTGTGCGGCCGGAAGAGATTGTCTCTCCCCTGGATCGTCCTGACGATTTTGATAACTACTGGATGCGGGCACGACGCGAACTGGATGCAGTGGAACCCCAGTTTAAGTTGATCAGGCAGGACAAGCTCTGTACAGAGACGCGCGAAATTTTTCTGGTGGAGATGCGCTCCCTGGGAAATGTTCTGATTCGGGGATGGTATATGAAACCGGTAAAGAGGGGTCTCTACCCGGCCATCCTGCATGTTCAGGGTTATAGCAGCACCAAGCTGCCCCAAAACTTGTACCAGGGCGATGACATGGTGTCACTGGCCCTGAATATCCGTGGCCATGGAAACAGCCAGGACATCAATCCTGGATTCCCCGGATACCTGCAGCACCATGTGGACGACAAAGAGCTCTATATTTACCGGGGTGCATATATGGACTGTGTACGGGCAGTGGATTTTCTCTATTCAAGGAGCGAAGTGGATACTTCACGGGTGGCTGTTGAAGGAGGAAGCCAGGGGGGAGCACTCAGTTTTGCAACTGCAGCACTGGACAACGAACGAATCGATCTCTGTGTGCCCTATGTGCCATTCCTCTCTGATTTCCGGGACTATTTCAAAGTTGCCGGCTGGCCGGGAGGTGAGTTCAGGCGGTATTTTGAGGAGCATCCGGAGATTCCTGAAGAGCGGATCTATAGAAACCTGAGCTATATCGATATCAAGAACCTGGCTCCCTGGATCAAAGCCCCGGTCTTGATGTCCATCGGACTGATGGATCAAACCTGTCCGCCACACATCAATTTTGCTGCCTATAACCAGGTGGATGGTCCGAAGGAGGATATTGTCTATCCCTATGCAGGACACGGCCTACCCGGTGAATATTACAACATACTGATTGACTATATCAGGAAGCAATTTAAAATGGACCAGCACTAACTAACTAACTAACCACTTCGATGGTCATTATCCAATCTTATTTCGTTGCAGTACTGATGTGTGTGATCACTATGCTCTGCTGGGGTTCATGGGCCAATACCCAGAAAATGGCCTCCAAAAAATGGGCGTTCCAGCTCTTCTACTGGGATTACTCTCTGGGTGTATTGATCCTCTCACTGATCCTGGCTTTTACCATGGGCAGTTCCGGTGAGGAGGGTAGGGGATTTCTGGCCGACCTTGCACAGGCCGATGGCAAAGCGATCGGATCGGCACTGCTGGGTGGTGCTGTTTTTAATATTGCCAACCTGCTGATTGTGGTGGCCATCAATATTGCCGGGATGGCTGTGGCCTTTCCCATCGGAATCGGTCTGGCCCTTGTTATAGGAGTGGTGGTTAATTATCTGGCCACTCCCCTGGGCAATCCCGTGGTTTTGTTTATCGGGGTGATACTGGTGGCCCTGGCCATAATACTCGATGCCATTGCCTATCGCAAACATAGTGGTGGAGCAGCTTCAGGAACCACCAAAGGCATTGTGATCTCCATCCTGGGGGGAATCCTTATGGGATTCTTCTACCGTTTTGTGGCGGCCTCCATGGTTACCGATTTTACCATACCTGAAACAGGGAAACTCACTCCCTATACTGCTTCAGTGATTTTTGCTGTGGGTTTGTTGCTCTCTAATTTTGTCTGGAACACCTTTTTTATGTACAAACCGGTTTCGGGAGGTAAGGCTACTTACAGGGAGTACATTAGAAAGGGGGATACCAAACTTCATCTCATTGGAATTCTGGGGGGAGCGATCTGGAGTCTTGGTATGACCTTCAGTATCATCGCTGCGGAACAGGCAGGCTTTGCCATCTCCTATGGACTGGGACAGGGAGCCACATTGATTGCGGCGCTCTGGGGGGTCTTTATCTGGAAGGAGTTTGGTAAAGCAGAAGGATTGAAGGGGCTGTTGGTGGCCATGTTTCTATTCTTTCTGGTTGGACTTGGAATGATCATCGCAGCAAGACTCATATGATGAAAAAAATCGTAGTTGTAGGAAGCTCCAATACGGACCTGATCATTAAAGTCCCTGAAATACCGAGACCGGGTGAGACATTGCTGGGAGGTGAATTTATGACCTTCCCGGGTGGGAAAGGTGCCAACCAGGCTGTAGCCGCAGCGAGGGCAGGAGGAGATGTGGTTTTTATCGCCTCGGTGGGTGATGATTCTTACGGTGCGGAAGCCATCAAAGGGTACCGGCTGGACAATATCAACACTGAAAACATCAAAGTCTGCAAAGGGGTACCTTCAGGAATAGCCATGATCACCATATCAGAGCGGGGAGAAAATGCCATCACTGTGGCCTCCGGGGCCAACGCTGAGCTGACCCCGGCTGACCTGGAGGAGGCTGAAGAGCCCTTCCTCGAAGCAGATTTCATGCTGATTCAGTTGGAAACTCCCCTTGAAACGGTGCAGAAAGCGGTAGAACTTTGTACCGAACTTGACACACGGGTCATTCTTAATCCTGCTCCTGCGGCGGACCTGCCTGATGAAATTCTTGAAAAGGTCTCCATCATTACTCCCAATGAGACAGAAGCGGAGAGGTTAACAGGGATCAGTGTAACTGATGAGTTAACCGCTGCTGAGGCGGCTGACGCGTTGCATAAGCGGGGCATTGAAACAGTGATTATCACCATGGGTGCCATGGGTGCCTTTCTCTCCGATCGCACAACGGGAACCCGGAAAATGGTACCCGGATTCAGTGTGGAAGCAGTGGACACAACGGCAGCCGGGGATGTATTCAATGGTCAGCTGGCCGTATCCCTGGCCGAAGGGCGGCAGCTTGAAAGGGCCATTGTTGAGGCCCATGGTGCTGCCGCGCTTTCTGTTCAGAAACTGGGCGCCCAGAGTTCCATCCCCCGAAGGGAAGAGACCAGCAACTACTTGGAAGAACAATCGAAATAACACACCGTACCAGCTATGAAAACAACATTAAAATTGAATGGAATCGTAGTATCTGTTATACTCTTTGCCGGACTGCTTCTCTCTTCATGCACTTCACCCGAGAAGGGATCTCTCCCTGCCAATGTAAATTATCCCGTGGAGTTCACCCTCTCCAAGGCCGACCTGATGGACAAGATCAAAGGGGGGTGGGCCGGACAGGTCATTGGATGTACCTATGGGGGACCAACTGAATTCAGGTACAAGGGGACCATGATTCAGGATTACATTCCCATCGATTGGGATGAAACAAAAATGGAGTGGTATTACACTTATGCACCGGGCCTCTACGATGATATCTATATGGACCTCACCTTTGTGGAGGTGTTTGAGAAGGAGGGTCTGGATGCTCCGGCCACTTCCCATGCACATGCTTTTGCCTATGCGGATTATATGTTGTGGCACGCCAACCAGGCTGCACGTTACAACATCATGAACGGCATTGAGCCGCCTGCTTCAGGGTACTGGGAGAACAATCCCCATGCCGATGACATCGATTTCCAGATTGAGGCCGATTTTGCGGGTCTGATGAATCCGGGAATGGTCAATTCATCCTCAGAGGTGTGCGACCGGGTGGGTCATATCATGAATTACGGGGACGGCTGGTACGGCGGTGTTTATGTGGCTGCCATGTACTCCCTCGCCTTCTGGTCGGATGATGTTCCCTTTATCGTTTCCGAAGCATTGAAAACTATTCCTGAACAGAGCCAGTTCTACCAGTGCATTCATGATGTGATTGGTTGGTATGGTGACTATCCGGACGACTGGAAACAGACCTGGTTCGAGGCGGAACGGAAATGGTCGTCCGATATTGGATGTCCCGACGGAGTATTTACACCCTTTAATATCGATGCAAAAATCAATGCCGCATATATCGTGATCGGTATGCTCTATGGTGAAGGCGATTTCGGGAAGAGTGTGGATATCAGTACACGCTGCGGACAGGACTCGGATTGCAATCCGGCAAGTGCAGGCGGAATATTGGGTACCATTCTTGGCTATGATGCTATACCGGAATACTGGAAGCAGGGACTGGACAAGGTAGAGGATATGGACTTCAAATACACCACCATCTCGCTGAATGACACTTACGACATGGGTTACAGTCATGCTGTTGAAATGGTTAAGCGTAACGGAGGCGAGGAGCTGGAAGATGGATTGAAGATTAAAGTGGAAGAGCCGGTGCCTGTTAAGTTTGAAAGGGCTTTTGAAGGACACTACCCGGTAGAGATTATCCAGGCCCCCTGGGGAGGCAATGCCCTGGTTGAAGGAGGAGATACAGAACACAGTTTTAACTTTTCAGGAAAGGGATTTGTGCTGAAGGGTGGTGCGAGGAAACTTCCTGGTGTAGCGGAGGATACAGACCTGCATATTGATGTCTATATGGATGGGGTGCTTTACGAGGAAGCAGTGATGTCGACCGGTTACCAGGCAAGAAGACACGAGGTGACCTGGAAGTATAACCTGGAGGATGGAGATCATACGGTGAAAGTGGTCTGGAAAGATCCAGCTGCCGGATATAAAATCGATCTGGGTAATGTGATTGTTTATGGTCCAGAGCCGGCAATATGATGAACCGAAGCTTATTTATAACTCTCTTGTCGCTGTTCCTTATTCAGACAGTGGGATCGGCGCAGTTTTTGAAGATATCTGAAAACCAACGCTACCTGGTGACCGAGAAGGGTGAACCCTTTTTCTGGCTGGGCGATACGGGCTGGGAGATGCTCCACAGGCTCGACAGGGAGGAGATGGAACACTATATGCGGAATCGCTCCGGGAAGGGATTCACAGTGATCCAGACAGTAATTGTGGGGGAGATCAACGGACTGGCGTTTCCCAACATGGAGGGCCATCTTCCTTTTGAAGATTTTGATCCGGAACGTCCCAACGAAGGCTATTTTGAGATGGTGGATTATGCGGTGAAGAGGGCAGAGGAATTTGGACTGGTGCTGGCGCTGCTGCCCACCTGGCACCGGTACGTATTGCCGGGTTCTCATCCGTTGCTCAATGAAGAGGCTGTATTTAATCCGGAGAATGCCTATACCTATGGTAGGTTCCTGGGTGAACGTTATAAAGATGCGCCCAACATTGTATGGGTACTGGGCGGGGACTGGCCCGCTGGTCCTCAAATTGAGATCTGGGATGCCATGGCCGGTGGTCTGGACGAAGGAGAGTCAGGTGCCCACCTGGTCACCTACCACCCCCGGGGACAGCAGACCAGTTCCACCTGGCTCCACCAGAGTGAATGGCTCGATTTTAATATGGTGCAGACCGGGCATCAGGCTCCCTCCTTCAATGTGTATGACTGGATCTTTAATGACTATATGCTAACCTCACCCAAACCGGTGGTAAATGGTGAACCGGCCTATGAAGAGATTGGAATCTGGTTCAATCCGGCCAATCCCAGGCATGATGACTATGAGATCAGGAAACAGGCCTACTGGTCGGTTTTTGCCGGGGCCTTTGGTCACACCTACGGAAACAACAATATCTGGCAGATGCACCGGGAGGATGAAAACGGCAGGATCTGGCCCAACCGCTCCTGGGACAGCGCTCTTGAGAGTCCGGGTGCAGGCCAGCTGGGCTACTTGCGTAAACTGATGGAGTCCAGGCCATTTCTTTCACGTATCCCTGACCAGGAGATCCTGCAGGGTGAGAATCCATCCCATGCTACCGACCACATCCGGGTTACGCGCGATGGGACATGGGGTGCAGACGATGCAACCTATGTGATGGTCTACCTCCCGTACTACAGGAGCTTCACCATTCAAACCAGTGTGATCGGCGGCGAGAAGTTAAAGGTGTGGTGGTACAATCCACAGAACG
>DAOWNM010000174.1 GCA_030642565.1 Bacteroidota bacterium
TTATCGGGAGTCTATAATAATACAGCACTTGCCTACAATGAACTGGGCGAACAGCAACTGGCGCTGGAATACTTCAGAAAGGGACTTTATCTGGCCATGAAGGCAGATGATCAGCAGACTGCAGGAGCAGTATATGTGAACCTCGGATCGGTTTTTGGTGAGATGAGAAATCAGGACTCTGCACTATTCTACCTGCACAGGGCGCTGCGAATAGCCCAAAAACGTGGATTTCGTTCACTTGAGCTGGATGTCTACGAGGAGTTGGCAAAACTCCATGCGAAACCGGGCTCCTATGCATTGGCCTATAACTGGATGGTGCGATATGACACACTCTATAAAGCGCTCTTTAATGAAAACCAATCAGAGCAGATCATGCGTCTCAGGAGCAGGTACGAACAGGAGATTAGTGAAAAAGAGATTCTGCAGTTGCAATCTGAATCGCAGGTACAGAAGATGCTTAATAAGTTGTTTGTTTTTATTATTGTGATCATTGTGGCCCTGGCGATCACCATTGCTGTCAACCTCAGGTCAAAAAAGCTCACGAACCAGATGTTGGCAGAGCGTAACATGCAGATATCAAACGCCATTCAAAAGCTCAGTGAATCAGAGAATGAACTTCAGAAACTGAATAAATCCAAAGACAGAATCTTTTCAGTGGTGGCACATGATCTGAGGAACCCTGTGGCAGCAGTAACAGGATTCTCGGAACTTCTTTATGATAATTTTGAAGAATTCCCTGTGGATACACAGAAAGAGTATCTCTTACAGATTCTTCAGGGCACTCAGAGAATACAGAACCTGCTTGAAAATCTCCTGATCTGGGCAAGATCGCAGATGAAAGCGGTAAAGTATGAGCCGGAGACCGTAAAGGTGAAAGGCCTGTTGTCTGAGTGTGTCAGGGAGATGAAGGCAAACCTGGACCATAAGAAAGTAGATTGCCTGGTGAAGATCGACACCAGTTGTACGGTTTTTGCTGATAAGGCCATGATTCGTACGGTATTTCGAAACCTGATTATCAATGCCATCAAGTTCAGTTTTCCGGGGGGGAAAATCAGGCTCACCTCCGAAACATTAAAAGATGGCTGCAAAATTTTTGTTTCAGATGAAGGAATCGGAATTCAGCCTGAAATCCAGGAGAAGCTTTTCACTGCCAATGAAGTGGTCTCCACACCGGGTACAACAGGAGAATCCGGGTCGGGGCTGGGGCTGGTGATCTGTAAGGAATTTCTGGAACGGAACAAGGGTATGATCACAGTTGAGAGTGAACCGGGCAATGGATCTATATTCATTGTAAGCCTCCCAGCCACTGCAGCAGACTCCTCTATTTCAGCTTCGCATTAAAAATTTTCTCAAACTTCTCCACCTTGGGAGTGATTACCAGCCGGCAGTATTCCTGATTCGGATTGTTTTCAAAATACTCCTGATGGTAAGCTTCAGCGCTGTAAAAAACTTCAAAAGGGTCCACAATGGTTACGATGGGATTGCTCCATATTCCCTCTGAATCGAGCTGCTGAATAACCTGTTGGGTAAGCTTTTTCTGTTGCTCATTGTGATACAATACAATGGATCGATACTGCGTACCAACATCTGCCCCCTGCCGGTTCAGAGTGGTAGGATCGTGGGTTTTGAAAAAGATCTCCAAAAGCTCAAGGAAAGAGAGTGACTCCGGATCAAAGGTGACCTGTACCACTTCGGCATGACCGGTGGCACCAGAGGTAACCATTTTATAATCGGGATTGGCAACATCTCCACCCGAATATCCCGATTCTACCCGATGTACACCATTTACACCTTCAAAGATCGCTTCCAGACACCAGAAGCAGCCACCACCAAAAGTTGCAATTTCGAATTTGTCTTTCATACCATTTCTTCCAAACAGAGTCAAAGCTAATAAGAGGTTGACCAATATAAGCAAAGACAATTTCCTCATCGCTCAATAATAGTTTTTCATGTTATATTAACCAGATCGGGACCATTTTGTTTGAAGGTGGAATTCATCGCATTTTCGTTGTAACTTTATCTCATGCAGGAAGCTTTATATTACAAACAACTGGAGAAACAGATGGTGCAGTGCCTGCTATGCCCGCACAGATGCAAAATTGAAGAAGGTCAGTATGGACGGTGCAAGACCCGCGTAAACAGAGGTGGAAAATTGTTTACTGAGAGTTACGGGATTCTATCAGCAATCTCTACGGATCCAGTGGAGAAAAAACCACTCTATCATTTTCAACCGGGTCGCACCATTCTATCCATAGGTAGTTTTGGCTGTAACCTGACCTGTGATTTTTGTCAGAATTGTGAAATTTCCCAGATTGATCAAAGAATTTTTTCGCGCCATTCTTCCAGGGATCCGGAAGATATAGTAAACAAGGCAATTATGCACCAAAACAATATTGGCCTGGCTTATACCTATAATGAACCCACCGTCTATTTTGAGTATATGATCAGATGTGCTACACTGATCAAAGAGCACAATCTGAGAAATGTCATGGTCACCAATGGTTACATAAATCCCTCTCCTCTGGAGGACCTTTTCCCTTATATGGATGCCTTCAATGTGGATTTGAAATCGTTCAGGAATCTCTTCTATAAAAAACTTACTGGAGCCAGCCTGCACCCTGTACTTAAAACTATCAGCAGCATTGCTAAATCGGGGCGACATCTGGAGTTAACTTTCCTGATTATACCTGACCATAATGATGATAAAAACGAGTGGAAGGAGATGATTAAATGGATATCAGATAACTGTGGCAGAGGAGCCATTCTGCATGTTAGCAGGTACTATCCCTATTATAATATGACCAAGCCTCCTACTCCACTCTCGACAATAGAACAGTTTCTGGAGCTGGCCAGAGCACAGATCGATTATGTCTATCCTGGCAATACACCGCAACTTGACAACCACACTTACTGTCCCTCATGCGGAAACCTATTGATTGAAAGATTTCTATATGACGCTACCGTGAAGGGTATCGGACCAGGCGGAAATTGTACAAGTTGCAACCATGAAATTGTTGGAGTCTATAAAGAAGAAGTGTTATGAGAATTCGAACCGCAGTGGTGGAAGGGCGATTTTATCCCTCCACGAAAAGTAAGATTTTTGATCAGATTATGGAGATTGAACAATCGGGCAGGTATCCGGAACCGGACCTGTCGCCCAACCAGATATTTGGTGCAGTTCTGCCTCATGCTGGGCATATCTATTCAGGATACCAGACCATCCCGTTTTTTCAACTTATAAGAAGGCACAGGATTTTCCCCGATACATTTGTTATTGTACATCCAAACCATTCGGGTCATGGCACCCCCCTGGCCATTGATGAGTCGGTGCTCTGGTCCAATGCCATTGGAGAGGTACCGGTAGATATTGAATTGGCCAGTGCCATGGAGCTTCCATTTGATAAAAGAGCCCATGCCAGGGAACACTCTGCAGAGGTGATTATACCGTTTATTCAATACTTTCTTTCCGACCATCAGTTTTCCATCGTTCCTGTATGCATGATGGACCAGACACATAAAAACGCATCTCTTATTGCAGAAAGGATTAACCAGGGAGTTGACCGAACGGGAAGGAGTATCATGGTCATTGCTTCGTGCGACTTTTCACATTTCCTCCCCCCTGCCGAGGGCCACAAACAAGATCAGTTTATTCTGGACAGCATACTTAACCGCAATGCTCCCGGAGTTGAGCGAGCCGCTATAGAGAACTGTGTAACGGTGTGTGGTGTTGGTCCCATTATGTCACTGATGGAGTATGCCCATTCCAAGTCGCCGGATTATCAGATTGAGATTCTGGCACGGGGGCATTCAGGAGAGGTTTCGCCCTCCCTTGAGGTGGTGGATTACATTTCACTCATAGCTTACAAATGATATTTACAGGACCGGAGAAAAGAACTTTGCTTGCGATGGCAGGCAACGCCATTGCCAAGAAGGTGGATCCCCTGAAAAAATCCACTTCCCCTTTTCAGGGTTTGACAGAAGCACTGGAGAGCAGATGTGGTGCATTCATATCACTCTATGTGGATCAGCATCTAAGGGGTTGTATTGGAACATTTTCAGAAGAGGAGCCTCTATATAAAAATGTGACAAAGATGGCTGTTTCTGCAGCCATTGATGATTCCAGGTTCACCTCCATTCATCCGGATGAACTCTCCCGGCTCGAACTTGAGATAAGCATCCTGACTCCCCGTCAAAGGATATATGATCCTTCAGAAATTGTTATTGGAAAACATGGCATCTACATTAAGCATGGAGGCAACAGGGGTACTCTGTTGCCACAGGTCGCTGTCAACCAGGAGTGGTCCGTTAAAGAATTTCTGGGTAATTGTTCAAGATATAAGGCAGGTATTGGTTGGAATGGATGGAAAACAGCTGAACTTTTTACTTACGAAGCCATTGTATTCAAATCTGACGGACACTACATATAATTGTTAAGAATCTTTAAAAAAGAGACCATCTGAATTCTTTATTTGTAATTACGAAAAACTTCGTATATATTTGCTACGAAACATTTCGTATAATACAATGAAACCTACAGACAGTGAAATGGAGATCCTCCAGCTGCTCTGGGAACATGGTCCCCTGACGGTAAGAGAATTAAATGATAAGCTCAATCAACAGCGAAGGGTGGGTTATACCACTTCGTTGAAGATGATGCAGATCATGACCCAAAAAGGGTTGCTTACACGGGATACCGCTCTTCGTTCTCATATCTATTCCCCTGCCCTGCGGCCGGAAGATGTACAATCGAATATCCTGGATCATGTATTGAAAACTGTTTTCATGGGTGATCGGTCAAGACTTGTTATGCAGGCACTGGGCAATCACAATGTTACCACTGAGGAGTTATCAGAGCTCAAAGCACTTATTCAAAAAATGGAGGAGAAATAAAATGTGCCTTGCTGATGTTACTGGTATATGGATGGTAGCAATGGGGAAAACCATTGTTCACAGTTTATGGATCGGACTGTTGATCCTTGCCCTGCTTCGGGTAGCCCTGCTCCATATTCCACTGGAGTTTTCCAACCTGCGTTACAGGATCTCCGTTTCAGCCTTGCTCCTTCTGCTTTGTTCGGTTATTATAGCGTTTATCGTGCTGTATGAACCCTTAGCACCCATTCAGGAGGAACTTGTCTCTCAGGGTTTTATCCCTCCTATTTCCTGGAACCTTCTGGTTGAGACCAATGGCAATGCAGGTATCTATATCCACCATATATTTACCATTTTTGGATATCTCTATATTGCTGGTGCCCTTGCCATGCTGTTCCATTCCACTGCTTCACTGGTGTATGTCAGGAGGATGCGAAACTGTGGAGCAAGGATTAGTCCGGAGTGGCAGGACCGGTTTTCACGGATCAGCATATCGATGGGTATCAGGCGTCCCGTTGACCTCCTCGAGTCAGCCCTAATAAAGGGTCCTCTGCTTGTTGGTTTTCTAAAACCGGCAGTTATTGTACCTGCTGGAATGATCACAAACCTTCCTGTCAGTCAGATCGAGACCATACTAATGCATGAGCTTTATCATCTGAAAAGGAGGGACTACCTGGTCAATATCATGCAACTTTTTATTGAAGGAGTACTCTTTTATCATCCGGCCGTATGGATCATATCGGGAATCGTACGGAACGAGAGAGAACATTGCTGTGACGACAGGGTATTACATAAAACCGATAATCCGTTGAATTATGCTAAAGCTTTAATTCATATAGCAGAACAACAGCAGTATTCCCGACTGGCTCCGGGGGCGGTCGGCACAACGAAGCATCATTTAAAATTCCGTATCAATAGAATCTTAAACAGAAATACCATGAAAACAAATATGCGTGACAGAGTAATATCCCTCTCCCTTTTGGTGGGAAGTGTTATTATATTACTGATAGTAAGCGGTTTCAGCGCGGGACCCTCATTTGTCAGGTCCAACAATATGAAGAGTGAGATGATTACCATACCGGTTGAACAGGCAGGAATAACAGTTGCCGATACCATTCCCCGGAAAATCCAAGAAGCAGAGAAGGAGGAGGCTCTGGAGGAGATAATGGAGGAGATGGAAGCTACCCGTCTGGAAGCCCTTGAGGAGTTTGAGGAGATTGACTGGGAGGAGATAAA
>DAOWNM010000233.1 GCA_030642565.1 Bacteroidota bacterium
GCAAGGGGTCTCTATACTTTGATGAATATTTTTTTCCTGTACAGGATAAGTGCGGGAATAAAAATGATCAGCATATAGATGACGGCATAGAGCAGGGAGGCAAACCGGGGATCGAATCCCACCGAGGTCACTCCGCTCATGAACCACTCATTGAGCGACGATCCCCCAAGGTTAATCCTGTAAAACAGGAGGGTTAGCATCCCTGCAAGTACATAGGAGGTGATGGCATTGGCACCGTATACCCTGCCGAGGAAGGTCCATTTTGTGTATCCCCACATATCGACTACCAGGATGCAGGTTGCCAGCGCCAGAGTGCCCAGTCCCGATGTGTAGAGTACATAGGAGCTGGTCCAGATGTTCTTGTTGAGAGGGAAAACCCAGTTCCAGATTCCGCCCGCCAGGAACATGGAGAAGCCGATGAAATAGAGCCAGACCAGTCGCTTGTTCTCATCCTTTACAGATAGGTAGAGCTTACCGATCAGCATTCCAATCATTCCTGAAACAATGGCCGGGAACGTGCTGAGAATTCCTTCAGGGTCCCAGGTTTTTTGCCACATAACCCCGGGAAGTATCAGGGTATCCATGTGGTTGGCCCAGTTTTTCCCTGCTACTGACAGGTCTGGTTTTCCTATGCCAGGTACCGGAATATAGGCCACGACAATATAGTAAAGAATCAGAATAACGGCCCCGATTTTGATTTGCTGTTTCCAGTTGGTATTGAGAAAAATCAGTGCGCAGGCCAGGAAGACAAAAGCAATTCTGGGCAAGACACCTACCCAACGGATGGAGCTGAAATCGAACTGGGGATAGAGCCAGAGGAAAATTCACAACAGGTAGATATTCAATGACCGGATCAGGATCTTTTTATAGAGGCTTTTCTTTGAAGCGCCCGCATCCAGCCTTTTTGAGTAGGCCAGGGCAATGGAGACTCCTACAATAAACAGGAAAAAGGGAAAGATCAGATCGGTAATTGTAAAGCCATTCCATTCGGCATGCCGCAGAGGCCAGTAAACACTTTCCCAGCTTCCAGGATCGTTGACAATCACCATGGCGGCAATGGTAAAGCCCCTGAGTGCATCCAGGGAGATCAGGCGTTTCTGTTTTGTGGGTGTGGAAATATCACTCATAGCGGGATATTATTGGATGAATGTGTAGTTTTGTTAGTGTGCTAAAACTACAAAGAATTAAAGAATTTAATTTTGCTCTCTCATGAAAAGATCACACCTGTTATTCTTGGTTCCTTTTCTTATGATATCGTGTAACCAGATCAAACAATCCGGTACTCCCGAAGGAGATGTGATAGCCATTACCTGGGAATTTCAGGGTAATCATGCCACAGATGGTTATTACAATGCAACATTTGTCCTCGAAAACAGGGGAGATACGGCCCTTGGAGATAGGGGCTGG
The DNA here is from genome assembly GCA_030642565.1 of Bacteroidota bacterium. GTDB lineage: Bacteria > Bacteroidota > Bacteroidia > Bacteroidales. The sequence continues at coordinate 1,408 of DAOWNM010000233.1, forward strand.
ACGTTCTTTGTGAATCAGCAGGGCTCAGGTGTTATTCAGGAATCGATCACCGGGAACGTGGCCATCGATCATGTGAATGGTGACCTGCTCAGGATAAGCCCAAAGAAGGGCTTTCAGCTGGATCCCGGTCAATCGGTGGAAATTTCCTACCAGAATCCAGGCTGGATGATCAAGGAGTCGGAGGTTCCATTGACTCCCTATATGGTATATGGAGAAGCGGATGAGAAGCAGATGGCTGTGCTGGTTGGAGAGTATGAGGTGCTGCCCTTCCCGGCACTGGAGATGATCTTTCCACCTTCGTCAGGTATTGTACTTCCAGATGCAGCCTGGGTCTATGGGCAGAACAGCGCACGCTCTCTTCTTGAAGCGGGTACAACCGGAAATGTGCTGCCTACTCCGGTCAAAGAGATCTATTCGGGAGAGACTATCATCCTGGATAAAAATGCAAAGATCTACCATCAGAAGGGATTGGAGAATGAGGCTGGGTACCTGGCTGAATTGTTGGGGCAGGTTACCGGATCAGTTCCAGAGTTAAAGGCTGGAGAAGAGGGGGGTCCTGGTGCAATCATCCTGGTGAAAGATGTAAAAAAAATCAACGGCCGTGAGGCATACCAGCTCTCCATCACACCGGATGAAGGAATCGTGATTGCCGGCGGAGGTGATGCGGGAGTATTCTATGGAATCCAGACCCTACTCTCCATGCTTTCCCCTGAAACGTGGGGCAACTCCACAGGCAAACTGGAAATGGTGGCCGGGATGGTTGTGGATCAGCCCGCATTTGTATACCGGGGATTTCATCTCGATATCGCCAGGAACTTCATTGAACCGGCCCATATTAAAAGGCTGATTGATGTCATGGCCTACTATAAGCTGAACAAACTGCACCTGCATATAACCGACGATGAGGGTTGGAGACTGGAAATCCCTTCAATACCCGAGCTGACCCAGGTGGGAGCGCACCGGGGGTATACTCTGAATGAGCGGGACCACCTGATTTCCTCTTATGGTTCGGGTCCCGATCCGCTTCCGGAAAGCAGCCATGGTAGCGGCTACCTCTCCAGGGAGACCTTTATAGAGCTCCTTCAATATGCCGATCACCGCCACATTGAAGTGATTCCTGAAATCAATTTTCCAGGTCATGCCAGGTCAGCCATCAACGCCATGGAGGCCAGGTATGAAAGGCTCATGAAAGAGGGGAAAAGGGAGGAAGCTGAGTTGTACAGGCTTGTTGATCCGGATGATGCCTCGGTATATAGTTCGGCGCAGATATTCAACGATAATGTGATTTGTGTATGTACCGAGGGGCCCTTCCGGCTCTTTGAAAAGGTGGTGGATGAGGTTACTGAGATGTACAGAGAGGCGGGGCTGACCCTGACAACCATGCATACCGGGGGAGATGAGGTTCCGCACGGTTGCTGGACAGCATCACCCATATGCCAGGCATTTCTTGAGGAACACCCGGAGATTGGGGAGGTCGAGAACCTGCAGGCCTATTTCGGGGAGCGGTTGCTTGAGATCCTGAAGCGCAAAGGGCTGGTGATGGCCGGCTGGGAAGAGGTAGCCATGAAAAGAGATGAAGAGGGCCGGTGGATTCCCAACCCGATGCTTGTTGGGGAGGATGTGCTTCCTTATGTTTGGAACAGTCTCGACAGCAATCTTGACCTGGGCAACCGGCTGGCCAATGCAGGTTTCCCTGTGGTGCTATGTAATGTAAATAACTTCTATTTTGACCTGGCTTATACACACCATCCGGCAGAACGGGGTCAGCACTGGGGTGGATTTGTAAATACCCGCAGCGCATTTGATTTTATTCCCTATGATGTTTTTAAATCGACCCTGTACGATAAGTATGGCCGTCCCTATGATCCGGAAACAGACTTTAAAGGGATGGAAAAATTGAAGCTGGATTCATATAAAAGAGTTATTGGACTGCAGGCCGAACTCTGGAGTGAAACCGTAAAGGGTGGAACCATGGCCGAATACTACTACCTGCCCAAGATGATAGGATTTGCAGAGCGTGCATGGGCCGGTCAGGCTGCATGGGGACTCATCTCAGATCAGGAGGAGCGGGTGGTCGCCATGGACAAAGACTGGAACCGGTTTGCCAATATGGTCGGACAACGGGAGATGCCACGACTCGACTACCTGTTTGGCGGATACAGATACAGACTTCCGCCTCCCGGTGCTTTGATCAAAGAGGGAAAGCTCTATGCAAATATTGATTTTCCCGGACTGATCATCAGATACACTACCGACGGATCGGAACCGGATGCAAACTCAACGGTTTATTCCGGGCCTGTTGAAGTTTCCGGCAAGATATTGCTCAGATCATTTAATACCAGGGGCAGGGGCAGCCGGGTGTCAGTGGTAGAAAAATAAATAAGAACTATGAAATACAATCAATTAGGAGAGCGTATGTATGCTTTTTTACACGCTCGGTAACGATTTTACAGTGATATATTTCCTTAAATCTGAAACAAAGGGTTTATCTATTAGTATAATAAATCAAGGCACATTACTTTTTCTGTCTGCTCCAGTACCAACATTTGTTCTGGTGCTTGTTTATCCTCAAACCCAAGTTTGTAATACAACTTGTGTGTTTCAGGCATGCTCATGGTGGTTTGAAGCCAGAGTTCACCAGCTTCGTTTTCTATGCATCGGCTGATGCATCGCTCGATCAGTTTTGTATTAATTCCATGGTTTTGATAATTGGGATGGATATAGAGTTTGGCTAATTCAAATGTATCATCGTCCAGCCTTTTTAATGCTACAAATCCAACAATTTGATCCTTGTACCTGGCATAGAAAAGAAAACCACCCTCTTTAAAGTGTGCTTCATCCGGATTTTCAAGGGTAATACCATCTTCTTCCTCCAGAGTACCATTGGCCTCTCCTGTTAACCAGGGTCCGGCCAACTCATGGAAGTGTTTATTAAGGCCCGGTTTGTAATCAACGACAATAACAGATTCAGAATCTGGTTGAGTAACAATTTTGTTAATGGGATTTTTTTCAATCTGATGATCAATTCGATTCAGAATATTCATAAAATCCGGATGACCGGTCTGAAATGTATTTTTTAATGCTGTTGAATACAATATCCAAAGGGGCTTCAATCTGTATATAAGTTTTTGCCCTTTGGTGGAGAGGGAGA
>DAOWNM010000147.1 GCA_030642565.1 Bacteroidota bacterium
AAACCGGATTTATTCTGTGGATCATCTATCAGTAACTGTCCCGTCATATCCTCCATGGCATTCCCGATACGGGTCAGAATGGGTTCGCCATACTGGTTATACTCATTGGTAAAGATCGATATCTTGAGAGAATCAATCTTCTGCATCTCAATTTTAAAATCATTGTAGTCGAAAAAGAAGTTCTTTCCGGAAAACTGGAAAAGACCAGCATCCACAAGTCCATCAAACAGGAATGACCTGTTACGTTTCATTACAATACGATTCTCAGTTGGTATCAACCTTACATTCTGTGAATCGCTCAGGAAGATGACTGGAATCCCTGTGATGGTCAGGTCATGTGTATAGAGATCCAGCTGAGCGTTGGAGGCACCCTCAGTCCTTGATATAAACCTGATCACATCATAGTCTCGTTGCCGCATGGAGGCACTGATATAATCAAATGTCTTCTGACGTACTGTAATCAGGTCCGTGATGTCATCGTAGTAGACAAATCCAAATTTCGCGAGCCCCATAAGCAGGTGACGGACCTGGTATGTAGCATATCCAACATAGCTGGCATAATTTGGCAGTGCAAATGTATTTTCACCAAGCATCTTGGAATATGTATAGAGCTGAGCCAATGGATGTTCATAATCCATACCCTGCAAATCTGTAAAAAAACCGTAGTCGAAATAAGTATTTGATTCGAATGTTGCACGCCCAACCGAGGTCCCCTGAAGTGCCTGCAACTTCATAAAGGATTCTCCCCTGTTCCAGGAAAGCTCATCGAAGTTCATATCGATTCTATGATAACTGTTGGAGTATGGGCCCAGCGACTTAAAATTCTCCGACTTATTAAGTCGCAACAGGTCCCTGGAAACATCAAATGAGAGCTCCAGGTCGGGATGATAAATAGAGTCCCCGCCAAAATATATAGAGACTGAAGCGTGGGGCGACCTGAAAAATCTGCCATTCATGGAGACCCTGTCTGTTTTAACCTTTAGACGCAGGGTATCATTGGCAAAGATCTCCAGCACAGCTGGTTCCCCTCCCACTGATGATCCAACCAGGTTGGACCCCTCAATGGTAAGTCCGCCGCTATAGTGAATACCCGGTACAAGATGGTCAATCTTATAGGAGTTCTTATAGGAGAGAAATTTCGGATAGACAATGGAAGAGAGATCCTTAATAAGTGTCACCTTGTCTTCCAGCTTTCCCAGAGCAGTTCCTTCAAACAGGGCCGGGTAGTATAGCTTCACAGAATCGGCCGTATATCCGGGTGTTTTCAGATTGATCTGGAAATTACCCAAAACGGCATTCATCTTATTGTCGGGCATACCTGCCCGCTCCCAGGTCACCATGCCATGGGTGCCGTACCAGCGCAGTTCAAACGGATCAATATATCCGGTGGCGTTCATTATCTGAATAAAATCCCTTCCGGAATAGCAGGCAACAGTTACATTGTCGAAACGTACCGTCATTGTCTCTTCCGTATGAAACTGGAATGAAGGAGTTGCTACCTTCCACGAAATGGAGTTAGAGCTATAAAATATATTTTCCTCCAGCAACAAGAGCGAGAGCGAGAGCCATTGATCAATGGCCCTGATCGATGCATCATCACGCTTCAACAACAGTATGATTCCCTCCAGCCACTCATCATATCCATGAGAGGTCTTCTCTTCCGTAAAAAACTCCATCATGATCCTTTGATACTTGATAAAGTGGGGTCTGGGTCTGCATTTCCGGTTAAGCATCAGGTTCGACACCTCAATGATCTCCATTCTCTGGTCATAGGAAAGAGAGTCGTAAACATGCAAAAACCGTTGAAAATCGGGCAACTCGGAAGACTCAAGATAGGTGCCTGTATAGATAGTTAATTCTGAAACATAGAGCCCCGTATCTCTGGAAAACTCCCTGATGGACTGCGCGTATATCAGATTGACCAGAAGAAGCAAAATGATGGTGATGGCCGCTTTTCTCATGATTACTGATCAGGATTCCGATGGTTAACAAAAGTGAGGGAAATCCAGTTGGATTCCTCTCTTGTATTCATATGATCCAATCCACACCTGTATGCCTCATTCAGAACATATTGCACATCCTCTGCAAGAATACCGCTAAACAGCATCAGACCCTGGTCATGCAGGTGCTGTATGTATACCGGCAGATCCCGAACCAGTGTATTCCTGGTTATGTTAGCAAGAATCATATCAAATTTCTCCCTATATAGAACCCGCACATCACCAAGCCGTACATCCATTGCTGTCGCCCGTTCCTGCTCGCATTTTCAAGGGCATTTTCATAAGCCCACTGGTCATTATCCACTCCCAACACCCTTACTGCAACCTGTTTACAGGCATAGATTCCCAGCACTCCGGTTCCGCATCCCATATCGAGAATCCTTTTCCCTTTAAGAAGATGGTTTCCCATCTCCCTGATCATCAACTTCGTGGTATGATGATGGCCGGTCCCGAACGACAGGTCGAACTTCTTTTCCCACTCCTCGTTCCAGTTCTGATCCTCTGTTCTGTGGAACCGGTATTGAACTTTTATGTTAAAACCAGCCAGCTCATCGATAAGCTGGTTCAGCTCTTCAACAACGTAATGTGCCTCATCAATATAAGCCTGAATATCGTCGTCACCTTCAATAAATCCCTCGAATCCGATCTGCGCCATTTTTGCAAACAGGATCTCCTTTTCACTGCTGCTCCATGATCGGGCCGGTATTACAAATTCGAGATATGCCATAGAGGCTATATGAGCTAATATGAATTCACAATTGCCAGAAAGTCTTCAGCTTTTAGAGCTGCTCCCCCGATCAGTCCACCATCCACATCTGGATTGGCAAACAGTTCTGAGGCATTTGAGGGTTTACAGCTTCCCCCGTACAGGATAGTCATATTCCCGGCTACCTTCTTATCGAACAGTTCCACCAGCAGATCCCTTATGAATTTATGCATCTCCTGTGCCTGATCCGGGGTGGCTACTATACCAGTACCAATGGCCCAGACCGGTTCATAGGCAATAACAACCTTGTTTATATCATCTTTTGTCAAATCTGCCAGACCCACTGCAATCTGTTCCCTGATTACATCAAAAAGCGCTCCCTCTTCACGCTCCTTAAGCACCTCTCCGCAGCAGAAAATAGGTTTCAGACCCTTTAACAGGGCAAGTTTTGTCTTCCTGTTCAACAGTTCATTGTCCTCTCCATAATAGCTTCGCCTCTCCGAGTGTCCAATAATTACATACTCAACACCCGCTGAAACAAGCATATCGGGAGAAATCTCTCCGGTATATGCCCCGGACTCCTCTGAAGCACAATTCTGTGCACTCAGCTTCACACTATCAATCAAATCATTCACCCTGCTGAGATGGGTATATGGAGGGGCGATAATAACCAATGCATCACTACGCTTCTCCTTTTCCAGTTTTTCAACTGCTTTCGCAAGTTCCATCCCATCTTTCAGAAGGGTATTCATTTTCCAGTTTCCGGCAACGATTTTCTTTCTCATCTTTATTTTATTGTTAATGATTCTTATTTAAAATTGTAATTATTCCTAAAGCACTGCTGAGTTTCAAGTTTTTATACTTTCACCGGGGAGATATAACCTGAAAGTAAAAACAGCATAAGCAGTACCAGGATAAACGCCAGGGTTACTCCCTCTTCGTGCTTTGCTGCTCCCTCTTTCAAAAGCAGCTCCGGTATTAAACGATCGAATTCAACCACATCAAAAGAGATCTCATCGAGTACTCCCGCATCCATCAGCAGTTGAGCCTCCTCATCCAGAGGGGCCGAAGCGTTTCCAATTAGTTCTGACCATTGGGGATCCAGCTGTTCCAGAAGCGGGAAATCCCTGTACCCCCACTTTCCCAGGATGGCGCCATTTTTTACCAACATAAACCCGGGATTGGAACGTACAATGGTCTTTAGCATGATCTCATCCCCTGCCAAAAAATGGTACCCCAGGCCCAGCTTAGTGGATATCGCTTCCACCTCTGCCGATGTTGTTGCTGTCACTGCATAAAAGGAGAAGTCATTGGCAAATGACTCAAGCTGCGACCACTCTCCTGCATTGACCAGTGCCTCCTCCTCTGCATCTATAAGGTCATAACTAATCATAATCAGACTGTATTCCCTGTCAGAAAGGATCTCATTTACAATGTCGCTTCCATATGCATCCATGATGGCAAAATCATGAATAGGAGGCTCATAACCCCTTTTCAGCAGCTTTGATTCACTGTTTACAAACTCCCATTGAACAGTATCTTTCGGATAATCCTCCATGGTAAAAGAGGTCGTTTTTCCTGTCTCCCTGTTCTTGTAGATCAGTGTAGTCCTGTATTCGTCCACCGGCACTCCATCTGGAATCTCCATCTCCTCACTGATCACCGTACCCACATCATAGGGTCTGAAATCGATCAGCGGCAGGTGCCTGTAGTTCCAGAAAGAGAAGAGTGATGCCATAACAAACAGGCTTCCCACCACCATCCACTCCCTTACAACCTGACCTGTAACGGTTTCGATATGCCTGGAGAAATAGAGGATCAGTACAAATACCATCAGCACCACATTCTTAAAAAATGTCTGCCAGTTGGTGAGGATCAGGGCATCGCCAAAGCAGCCACAATCGGATACCGGATTAAACAGTGCAAGAATCAATGTTAGCAGTGTAAAAAAGGACATGAACCACATCAGCACCTGGAAAATGGTCTTTCTGCGATAGCCCAGAATCAGAGTGATCCCCAGCACCAGTTCAAAGGAAGTAAGAAAGATCCCCATGGGGAGAGCAAGGAACTCCAGAAATCCCAGTTTAAAAGCGGTGAAGTAATCTGCAAACTTATAGGCCGAGCCCAACGGATCCACCGCCTTAACAAAACCGCTGAAAAGAAAAACCACCCCCACTATTAAACGATTCAATAAACGAATGTACTTCATCCCGGTAATACTATATGTTTAATAATCAGATTCGAAATGTCACCCGGAGAGAGCATGATTCCATCAGGGTCCATACAATGAATGATCTCAAGGTCATCCACATGCTCCTGGAGGGAGAGATATACCTGTCCCACCTGCTCCTGGAAATCGAGATTCTCTTCATGAATATCCCTTTCTCCCTTCAAATAGACACGGTCATCTCCGTTTCGTGCAATATTCAATTGTCTCCTGGTAAACTCGAATGGAACGTTCAGGTAGAGATTCAGATCGGGTCGGGGTAGATTGTTATATCCAAATTCAAACTTCAGGATCCAATCCCTCAACCTCTTCTGCTCTTCCCGGCTGGCAAGTTTGGCACACTGAAATGCGATATTCGAATAGACATAGCGATCCACTATCACCAGGTTCCCTTCATCCATCCACTGTCTGATCTGTGCAGAGGCATCCGCTCTGTCACCGGCAAATATCAGTGCTACCAGGTAGGGATCAACCTGGTTATTGGCACCCATCTCACCACGCAGGAACCTGGCCACCAGATCTCCGAAAACACCCTCTTCCAGCCTTGGGAAATGGAGATACTTGTATGGAACAGCATTCTGTTCAAGATGTTCCCTCAACAGTTTCAACTGGGTCGATTTACCCGAACCATCCAATCCTTCAATCACCAAGAAACGCATGAATCAATTTTGGATTATTTAGTGTATTTTTAAATCAGTTTCCAAACATACAAAATATAGGCTCAACCTATCGAGAATCGATGAAGAACTTCTCCACATCCGGTCCCCTCTTTTCAAGGAATTTATCCCTGAACCTGAACGGAACGATCATGAATCTCTCCACCCCGCGTGTGATGGGAATCATCAATGCCACACCGGACTCTTTTTATGACGGAAGCAGAGTGCCGGAGCCGGGGCAGGCAGTTGAAAAAGCGAGGGAGATGATAGATCAGGGAGCCGATATCCTGGATGTGGGTGCTGTCTCTTCCAGACCAGGCTCTGAAGAGATATCAGAAAAAGAGGAACTGGAGAGGTTATCGCCCGTTCTGGAGGCGGTGAGAAATGCGTTTCCTGAAATCCCCGTTTCGGTAGATACCTGGAGATCAGGAGTGGCCCGTTCGGTAAGAGAGAGTTTTGGGATCCATATGATCAATGATATCTCGGCCGGAAGCTTTGATCCGGATATGTTTACCACCATGGCAAAGCTGGGAATCCCTTACATCATGATGCATATGCAGGGTACCCCAAAAACAATGCAGGAGGACCCGGCTTACAAAAATGTGGTGGATGACGTGCTGCAATTTTTTGCGGAAAGGGTATACAAATTGAGAAAATTTGGATTGAATGATATCATCATCGACCCGGGATTTGGATTTGGAAAAACCCAGGAACAGAACTACAAGCTGCTGGGTGAATTTGATTCATTCCGGATGTTCGAACTTCCCCTGATGGCAGGAATATCACGTAAATCGATGATATACAAACTGCTAGAATCAGAACCCGAGCATGCCCTCAACGGAACTACGGCTGCTCATATGGCGGTTTTACTTAAGGGTGCCAACCTGCTCAGAGTACACGATGTAGCAGCCGCTAAAGAAACAGTGAAGATCTTCCAGCAGATTTACTAAATTTGGGCTCAGAACTTTCCCATGCTCACTGCATTCATACATATCCGTCTGCTCGATATCATTGATATTATCCTGGTGGCCATCCTGTTTTACCAGCTCTATATGCTTATCCGGGGCACTGTGGCCTACAGCATCACCCTGGCCATTACCGCCATCTATATTTTCTGGTGGGCCGTTCGGGCCATGCAGATGGAGTTGCTAAGCACCATACTGGGTTCAGTCCTTGGAGTCGGGGTTATAGCCCTGATTATTGTATTTCAGCAGGAGATTCGCCGGTTCCTGATTTTTATCGGATCACGGTATGTGGATGGGAACCGCATCAGTGTGGAGAAGATCCTGAATCTCCGTTTCGAAGCTAAATCCCAGGTGAAGATACGTTCCATCATGAAAGCGGT
>DAOWNM010000100.1 GCA_030642565.1 Bacteroidota bacterium
CTCTCTCCAGGGGGGAGAGTGGTTCCTGGTAACGCGGGGAATGGTAAAGAGAATCACCTTCCCACCAGTGGGGTTGCCTGACCGGTTGAAAGACGGCCTCCCACGACTGATGTTTTTTCTCTCTGTTGCCGGAGAAGCGCTCTTTGATAAAGGAGCCGGTCCCAAACTTTCGGATCGACCGGATCACATCGCCCCATGTTTCAGTCCCCACCTTGTCCCAGTCCAGGGGAGGAAGCACTTCAAGCAACATCTTCTCCCGGCCCATCCTGAAGGAGCGCTCATAGATTTTGTACCAGATGCAGGGGCGGGTCTCATCCACATAGCACTTCTCCGGTGTGGATCCGCCACACGGTCCGTTGCGCATTCCCTTGGGGCACTCCATGGGACAGATAAAGGCAGTCTCCTGCAGCAGGCAGTTTCCACACATCCTGCAGCCAAACATTGGGCCCTTGATCCATCTTTCAACCTTTCTCAGGACCCTCTTTCCAAAAGGCTCTTTTTTAAATGGAAAAAAGGGGGGCTGCCATCTTCTGCCCGGGGTAAATAAAGCCATCGTTTTTTGTTTTTCTAAGCTGCTAACTTATTACCGCCTGTGTACCAGGCTTGCTAACTATTCTCCATCTCCTCCTGACTATAATAAAATTCCGTGAATCGCATGGCAAAATCATCTCTCCCCCTGATCAGGTCGGTGGCCCTTACAAAGGCGGTGATTTTGGCCGGGTTGGCGATGGGGCAGGTAAGGCCGTTCCAGATAGAGATGGCCATATGGGCATTGTTCAGTTCCACCCTGTAGGGCAGACCAAACGAGATGTTGCTGGCCCCCTGGGTAATATTGAGTCCCAGGCGGTCGTGAATCAGTTTGATGGTCTCCAGCGTGACCATGCAGGCATTGGGATCGGCACTTACTGCCATGGCCAGGGGATCGATCACCACATCCTCCTTTGCTATTCCTGACTGTATGGCGCGGTTGAGGATCTTCTCTGCAATCTGAAATCTTTTTTCAGTATCCTGGGTGATTCCGTCATCATCCATCACCAGTCCGATTACAGCGGCCCCATATTCCTTTGCGATGGGAAGAATCGCCTGCAACGATTTCTCTTCACCATTGACCGAATTGATCAGGGGTTTTCCCTGGGCTGCTTTCAGGGCAGCCTCGATAGCCTTCGGGTTGGGCGAATCGAGACACAGAGGGATATCATATGCCTCCTGGATCGCTTTTACCGTTTCGGGCAGAAGCGTTTCATCATCCACTCCCGGAAATCCCACGTTCACATCCAGAACATCTGCCCCGGCCTCCATCTGTGATTTAGCAAGCTGCAGGGCAAATTCAAAATCATAGGCCTTTAGAGTCTCCACCAGTCTCTTTCTACGGGTTGGATTGATACTTTCACCGATGATGACAACCGGGCCATTGGTGTCGATAATCACTTCTGTTGTTTTGCCTTTGAGTATGGTTTGCATGGTTAAGGAGGTTACATAAGGCCTGTGATGTTGCCGTTGTTGTCTATGCTGATGTTCTCCGATGCCGGGTGTGCCGGCAGTCCTGGCATCCGCATGATATTACCGGTGATGGGGATAAGGAAGCCTGCGCCGGATGCTATCTCAATTTCACGTACAGTGATTATAAAATCTTTGGGTCTGCCCAGCAGCGCAGGGTTGTCTGAGAGGGACTTCTGAGTTTTAGCAATACAGACCGGCATCTGCTCCAGTCCCAGTTCGGCTATCTTCTTCAGATCCTTTTTTGCCTTCTGTGAATAATCCACATGTTCGGCACCATATATCTTTGTGGCCAATGTCTCGATCTTCTTTTTCACATCCCAGTTCCAGTCATACATGGGATTAAATACGGGAGGATCTGACTCGGCAATAGCTACTACCTTTTTAGCAAGTTCAATGGCTCCTTCACCCCCTTTGGCCCAGAGATCGGCAATGGCGCACTGGATGCCCAGCGATTTGGCTTTCTCAACCACCAGTTCGATCTCCTTTTCCGAGTCGGTATTGAACCTGTTGATTGCAATGACCGGGGTGACATTGAACTGATTGATGTTCTCCAGATGTTTTTCCAGGTTGGGCAATCCCTTTTTCAGGGCTTCGGGATCGGGCTCTGTAAGGGTATTCAGATCGGCACCGCCATGGTATTTTAGTGCCCGAATGGTGGTGGTTAGTACCACCGCTTTGGGCGATAACCCTGCACTCTGACATTTGATATCAAAGAATTTTTCTGCTCCCAGGTCAAACCCAAAACCCGCTTCGGTCACCGTATAGTCGGAGAAAGTCATCCCCATTCGGGTGGCAATCACCGAGTTGGTTCCCTGGGCAATATTAGCAAAGGGCCCTCCATGAATGATGGCCGGGTTCCCCTCGATGGTCTGTACCAGGTTGGGTTTGATGGCATCCTTCAACAGGGCGGCCATGGCCCCCTCTGCTTTCAGATCACGTGCAAAGATGGGCTCCTTTCGGTGTGTGTAACCCACGAAAATATTGCCCAGCCTGATCTTCAGGTCATGGATATCGGCTGCAAGGCAGAGGATGGCCATGATCTCGGAGGCCGCTGTAATATCGAACCCGGTCTCCCGTGGTACTCCTGAGGTGGTACCCCCAAGTCCCACAATAATACGGCGTAGCGACCGGTCGTTCATATCCACCACCCTTTTCCAGGAGATGGTGCGTGGGTCCAGCCCCAGTCCGTTGGTCCTGCTCTGAATGTTATTGTCGATCACTGCCGACAACAGGTTATGTGCCTTCTCAATGGCTGCAAAGTCGCCCGTAAAGTGGAGATTGATATCTTCCATGGGAAGCACCTGGGAGTATCCTCCGCCGGTGGCGCCCCCCTTGATCCCGAAAATAGGTCCCAGTGAGGGCTCTCTGAGTACCACCGTGGTTTTCTTTCCTATTCTGTTCAACCCCTCTGAAAGTCCGATCGATACAGTGGTTTTCCCTTCGCCGGCAGGGGTGGGGGAGATGGCCGATACCAGGATCAGTTTGCTCTGGCTTCCCTTTTTCTCATCGATCAGGTGGAGGGGTAACTTGGCTTTATACTTCCCGTACATTTCAATGTCATCTTCGACTATACCCAGCTTATCTGCTATTGCTGTGATGTGTTGAAGTTTTACTTTTTTGGCGATATCCAGGTCGTTCATATTACAATGTTGTTTCGGTTTATATTGACAACGAGATTATTTATGGCATAGATGTTTTTAATGAGTTCCTTTTGTTCTTGTAAACATATGCAAACCAATAGGCCAATCCAACAAAAACGGATCCCCCGATAATATTTCCAATGGTAACAGGTAACAGGTTGGCATAAAGAAAATTTCCCCAGGAGATGGATTCAAACTGGATAGCAGTACTATGTATCATGCCCCACAATTCCGGATCTCCCATGCTCTTTACAAGTATCCCCATGGGAATAAAGTACATATTGGCTACGCTGTGTTCAAAACCTGCAGCGACAAAAGCTGAAATAGGAAAGACGATAGCGAGTACTTTTCCGGGGAAGGAGGGGGTGTTGTAGCTGAGCCATATGGCCAGGCATACGAGCATGTTGCAGAGGATACCCAGGACTACGGCCTGACCAAATGCAAGTTCACATTTTCTTGAAGCGATATCCAGAATGTGTGCCCCAACAACTCCATCTCCTGCTAAATAGTGGCCAGACCACAGGATCATGACTGCCACCAGGAGTGCACCAATCATGTTGCCCAGGTAGACAAAAAGCCAGTTTCGCAGGATCTGTAAGGTAGTTATTTGCTTGTTTGCCCGGGCAACGATCATCAGGGTATTACCTGTGAAGAGCTCTGCACCCCCTGAAACAACAAGGATAAGTCCAAGGCTGAATGCAATACCACCCATTAGTTTGGTTATCCCATATGACATGCCTGATCCGGATGTGATTAGCGTTGAGAAAACAGCACCGAAGGCTATAAATACCCCTGCCAGAATCGATAGGGTAATGGTTCTCTCCGGCCTCATGCCGGCTTTCATAACCCCAGCACCTTCAGCGATCCATGCAATATCCTGGGGCAATAATGGTCCCTGTGAATCTCTGTTTGCTTGTTCCATATCTGAAAATCCTGTGTAAAGATATTAGGGAGCAGTTGGTCAATCCAACATCGCTGTTGGCAAATAGTGATGCTATATTTGCAAAGAATCAAAAATGGATAAATAAAGATACAATGCCTATCGGAGCGGGTTGCGGAGTTTTCTGAAATGGGAGGGAGTTTTACCGATAAATTTGCGGAACTGTTTGTTGAAATGACTCAGATTATTGAAACCGCAGTCATAGCTGATATCCACAATGTTCAGATCGGTATTGAGAAGGAGTTTACAGGCATAGTCAATTTTGATTTTATTCAGATATTCGAAAATAGTGAGTCCGGTGGAAGACTTGAAAAATCTGCAAGCCGATGCCGGAGCCATATGTATAATCTCGGCAATCTCCTCCAGATTGTTCTCTTCGCGGTAGTTTTTCATCAGGAACTCATGAATGCCGTTTATCCTTGTATTTGTGGTTTCGAATTTAGACCTCACATATGTTTCACTTGCAAGGAACTGGAATGAACTGCTGCTTCCTATGATGTCCATGATCTCGTAAAAGAGCATTAACCGTTTCATGTTGGACAGGTAAGGCAGTTGAAGCATGATCCGGCTTACCTGGTTCAATGTATCACCCGTGATTCTGATCCCCCGTTCCGATAGCTGTATGGCACGATTCACCCTACTGAATTCGGGCAGGAAGGTGAGTTTTTCGGGCAGGATATCCTGATTAAAAAGCAGGTAGACCGATTCCAGGGTCCTCCCCGAGTGTTGATTAAGCAGAGGGGTTTCAGAGAACCATACATGGGGGATACGCGGACCGATAAAGATCAGGTCGCCCGGGTGGAACTCCTCCACCGAGTCGCCCACGATCCTTCTGCCCGAACCCTCGGTAATAAAGCTGAGTTCAAACTCCTGGTGGTAGTGCCACCTGCTCTGATCGATGTGGTCCTGGAAGATTCCTATATAGAAAGATTCATCCGGATTTAATTTGATCTGCTCGAGTAGCTCCTTCATTACGGTTTAATATTGTTTGAATATACTATATTTATCAAAATAGCATCATAAACAGTGAAGGTAATACCATTATACTGTTTCACAATCACTATTTTTACAATGAATAAAACCTCAATTTTATGGATACTTTATTAACAAAACTAGGTGAAGCCGTTGAAGCCGGAAAAGTGGACAAGAATTCCCCTTATCCCCCCCAGATGAAAGGTCAGGATGGTGCAGACGAGCTTGCCGGTCAGGTACTGGCCAATGGTGTGGCACCAACAGCCCTGCTTACTGAAGCGCTTGTACCGGCCATGGACAGGGTTGGACAAAAGTTTTCGGAGAATAAGATTTTTGTGCCCCAGATGTTGATGTCGGCCAAAGCCATGGGTGCTGCCATGCAACACCTGAAGCCCTTTTTTCAGAGTGGCGATGTGAAAACCAAAGGGACATTTATAATTGGTACTGTTAAGGGGGACCTTCACGATATAGGAAAAAACCTTGTGGCCATGATGGTTGAAGGTGGAGGATGGACCATCATTGACCTGGGTGTGGATGTAAATGAAGATACCTTCAGTCAGGCCGTTTCAGAGAATCCCGGAGCTGTGGTAGGGCTTTCAGCGCTGTTAACCACCACTATGGCCAATATGGAGGCGATTGTAAAGAAGATCAAAGAGACCCATCCTGATACCACGATTCTTGTTGGTGGAGCACCGTTAACTGATGATTTCAGGAGTAAAATCGGAGCTGACTTCTACTCCCCCGATCCCAGGGGTGCCGTTGAGTATCTTAAGGAACTTGCCGCGTAAGTTTTGCAAACCGTTCAGATCATACTTTATCCTCTGGGTAAGGAGATATCTGTCGCCAGGGGTAGTTCGTTGATTGATGTTCTACATGAATTCGGCGTTGAATTTCCATGTGGAGGAAAAGGTATTTGTGGCAAATGCAAGGTAAAGCTACTTCAGGGTGAGATCCTCACCAATCCGGAACATAAAAGAAGATTGAAGGAACTTGGTCTTCCACCGGATTGGAGATTGGCCTGTATGAGTCGAGCCGAAGGTGATCTGGTGCTGGAGGTGGGCCAGTATGAGGCGATGATCCAGGCCGATGATACCCTTTTCTCATTTGAATCCCATCAGGGCTTTGGTGTGGCAGTGGACCTGGGGACCACCACCCTGGTGGCCCAGTTGGTGGATCTTTCCACAGCGAAGGTGCTGTCCGTAGAAACAGCCCTGAATCCACAGCGGAGATGGGGGAGTGACCTGATCTCCAGGCTTGAATCGGCCATAGCAGGCAATGACCGAATGCTTACAAGATTGATCCGGGAGGAGATTGGTGGCATGTTGCTGAAGCTGATTAGCGGAAGGGAGATCTCTATTGACCGGATAGTGATTGTAGGAAATACAGTGATGCAGCACTTTTTTGCAGGCTCCGACAGCAGGCCACTCTCCTTCTATCCATTTGAATCGCCCGACCTGGGTGCAAAACGATTCAGAGCTTCGGAACTGGAATGGAGTATCGCCTGTGACCATATCTGCTTCTATCCTTCCATAGGCAGTTTTGTGGGAAGTGATATCCTGGCTGGAATTCATGCCACCGGGATGCAGCGCCGAAAGGAGTTTTCCCTTCTGGTTGACCTGGGCACCAATGGTGAGATTGTGGTAGGAAACAGCGAAAAATTATTGTGTGCCTCCACGGCTGCGGGTCCCGCTTTTGAGGGTGCAAAGATCTCCATGGGGATGCTGGCTACCACAGGGGCTATCTCTTCTGTGGCAGATAGCAGGGAGGGGATGTCGTGCAGTGTGATTGGAAATGTTCCGGCTTCCGGTATTTGTGGCAGTGGTCTGATCGATGCAGTGGCAGTGCTGCTGGATAGAGGTGTGTTGGGTGATTTCGGTGAAATTATCTCAGGCGATGCAGAAATAGAGTTGACGGAAGAGGTGACACTTACAGCTAAAGATATCCAGGAGTTCCAGTTGGCCAAAGCGGCCATTGCTGCTGGCATATTAATCCTGTTACGGAAGCTGGAAATTGCTGCTGAAGAGGTGTCCCGGATCTATATTGCAGGTGCCTTTGGGAATTACATCAACCTGGAGAAGATGGTTCGCACCGGTATGATGGATTTTCCCCTGGACCGTTTTCGTAAACTGGGCAACTCGGCATTGATCGGGGCCAAAATGTTTCTTTTTTCAGAGATGGATGTTCCTGAAGAGATTCTGGCCATCACCACTCATGTCAACCTGGAATCGGAGCAGGATTTCCAGGATATTTTTGTAAACAACCTCACTTTTACTCAGACATCCAGTTGAGACCGGGCCAATTTTCTGAAGGCACATTTGCCTGTTTGGGTCCGGGAGTACTTCTCCCGTTTTCTATATACTGCTTGAGTAATGTGGTTAGCTCTTCTACAACTTTGGGGTATTGCTCCATGAGATTCATGGCCGATACATCTCCGTATCCCAGGTCGTCGGCCAGGATATAGATGATATGGGGTGCTGTTTTTGTTTTAGGGGTATTTAATCAATATAGGTAGTCCGTTTTGGATGCGGAGCAGGGTGGAGGCTCCTTGCCTGTTTCCAAGTTCATCAAAGGAGATGTTTCCTGTGATACCTCTGGAATAAACCGATTCAGAAATGTAATCAGTGATCGCCACCCGGTCCGTTCCAGCTTTTTGAATGGCGTTGATCACCAGGTTTACGGCATCGTACATATAAACTGAACGGCTATCTGGCAGGGAAGTATATTTCTCTCTGTCGAAACGGGGACCAAGCATATAGACCCCTTCATAAGCATCCCAGCCTGATTTCCGACTTTCAATCCCCATGGTAAAATGAAGGGTGCCATATATTTTAAGGGAGGGTCTCACCTGTCGCAGGGAAATGATCAGATCTTTCAGGTAAGCTGCATCAAAAGGAACCACCAGGTGATCCAAATCACCGCTAAAGATCTTCTCAATGACCCCTCTCTGGGAAAAGTTTGTAGTGTCCAGCTCGATTACCAGGGGGGGCGCGCCGGTTTCACGGGCTACTGCTTTTGTAAGGCTTTTAACGGCATACCTGGTATCGTAATCTTCGGTGGAGAGGATGCCGATTGTGCCGCCTCCTTCACTTTTGATCTGATCAAGAATGGCGGCTGACTGCTGGTTATCGTTGGGCACCACCCGCATGAACCAGGGAACAAAAGCCTGGGAGAGGGTTGGCTCAGTGGCGAATGTCTCGATATAGGTAAGGTGGGATTTGGTGGCTACCTGTTCGGCCAGGTGCCCGTTTCTACCATCCAGCGAGCCAATGATGGCACGCACATGGTCCTCATATATCAGGCTAACCGACTCTTTCGAACCTGCACCCCAGAATCCTTCAGCTGTACGGATCACCAGTCTGAATTCCCTGCTCATATAACCACCTGCCGTATTGGCGCGATCAATGGCAAGTTCTGCCGCCGCTATCACACCGGTTTGCGTGTGGTCGGGCAGAAGCAGACCAATGGTAATGTCTCCCGGTTGTACAGAGGATTCTGCAGGTAATTGCTGTTGATTTTGCGACACACCTTTAAAGGGCAGAATAGCCGCCAGAAGGAAAAGGTATGTTGCACACCGGGTCAAAGCCAGGCCCTGTTAAAGCACGTGAATGGTGCGGCCCACTGCCTCGGCAACTTTCCTGAGATCTCCCATCATCATTCCAAACTCTTCAGGATAGAGCGATTGCGAACCATCGCACAATGCCTCTTCGGGCCTGTAGTGCACTTCCATCAGGAGTCCGTCTGCACCAGCAGCTATGGAGGCCTTTGCCATGGTGGCTACCAGTGAGCGTATACCTGTTCCGTGACTTGGATCGACAATTACAGGCAGGTGGGTACGCTGTTTAAGCACGGGAATGGC
>DAOWNM010000101.1 GCA_030642565.1 Bacteroidota bacterium
CATTGCCGCTTATAAAGCGGTCTGTCTGCTCAGGCTCCTTATGAAAGAGGGCGCCGATGTGCAGGTGATTATGACACCGGTGGCCAGGGAGTTTGTTGGTCCCGTCACTTTTTCTGCCCTATCCGGAAAAACAGTATTATCCGATTCTTTCAGTCCAGATGGGGGTGACTGGAACAGCCATGTGGAGATGGGTGTTTCGGCCGACCTGATGCTTGTGGCTCCGGTGACTGCCACTACCCTGGGTAAGATGGCCAACGGGGTGGCCGATAATCTGCTGGTCACTACCTATCTGTCGGCCCGGTGTCCTGTTGTAGTGGCACCAGCCATGGACATGGATATGTACCGGCATCCTTCCACACAACGAAATCTTGATATTCTGAAGGGGTATGGGAATATTGTTATAGAACCGGGTGAGGGAGAGCTGGCCAGCGGACTGGAGGGTCCGGGAAGGATGGAGGAACCGGAAAAGATCCTTAGTTTTATCAGGCAGATCGAATCGGAACCTTCAAAAAAAAAACTTCTGAATAAGCGGGTCCTGGTAACTGCCGGACCTACACACGAAAATATCGATCCTGTTCGTTTTATTGGTAATCACTCCTCAGGGAAGATGGGTTTTGCCATTGCCGAGGCATTTGCTTCAGAAGGAGCAAAGGTATACTTGGTAACAGGCCCTGTATCGCAAGAGACCACTGTTGCGGGAGTTGAGGTGATCCGGGTAACATCAGCCGGCGAGATGTTTGAGAGATGCAGTGATGTGATGGGGCAGATGGATATAGCCGTGTTTAATGCGGCAGTTTCTGATTTTACTCCTGTTTCCATCTCTGAGAATAAAGTGAAAAGGGGTAAGGATGAGTGGACCATCCGGCTGAAGCCCACAAAAGATATTGCTGCCGAGATGGGGAAAAGAAAGTCGGATGGACAGCTGCTGGTGGGGTTCGCGCTGGAGACCGATAATGAATTGGAACATGCCCGCCTGAAACTGGAGAAGAAGAACCTGGATCTGGTTGTTTTGAATTCCATGCAGGACAGGGGTGCAGGATTTGGGACCGATACCAACAGGGTGACCATGATCGACCGGTTGGGGAATAGTGATCAATATGAATTAAAACCCAAGGTCCAGGTAGCTGCTGATCTGGTACAGCGGGTGATAAAAATGATGGAAGATGCGTAAGACCGGACTATTGCTTCTTATTCTTTTGTTATCAGTCAACCTTCAGAGTCAGGAACTCAGGTGTAATGTACAGGTGGTGAGTCAGCAGATCCAGGGTACCAACAAACAGGTTTTTCAGACCCTTCAGAATGCTATCTACGAATTTATGAACAACAGGGTGTGGACCGACCATGTATATACCATGGAGGAGCGGATCGAGTGCAACCTGATGTTCAATATTACCGAGCAGTTATCGGCCGATGACTTCAAGGGTATACTGACTATCCAGGTCAGCAGGCCTGTATTCAACACCAACTACAATACGACCACGTTGAATTTCATGGACAACGATATTCGTTTTCGCTATGTGGAGTTTGCACCACTGGAGTTCGATCTGAATTCCCACCTCTCCAACCTTACCTCCATTCTGGCCTACTATGCTTACTATATCCTGGGGCTCGATTATGACACTTTTTCTCTGCTGGGAGGAAGTAGCTATTTTTCAAATGCAGAAAGAATCGTGCTTAACGCACAGAATGCGGCTGAATCAGGATGGAAACCGATGGATAATATTGCACATAAAAATCGCTACTGGCTGGTTAAGGATATGATCGATACAGATTATGAGAAGCTAAGGGAGTTTAATTATAGGTACCACAGGCTCGGTCTTGATGTGATGGATGAGAAGGTTGCAGAGGGCAGGGCTGAAATTACCAACTCTCTGGAGCTGCTGCAGCAGGTATACAGGAAAAAACCCGATCCCTATATGTACCTCTTGCGTCTGGTGTTTGATGCCAAGGTGGATGAGATTGTAAATGTCTATACAGAATCCTTTCCGGAAGAGCGAAACAGGGCCCATACCATCCTAACCGAGGTGGATAAGCCCAACGCCACCAAATATAAGGCCATACTTGAACAAACCCTGTAGTCAGCACCCATGATCCAATCCCTCTATATCAGGAACTACCTGTTGATTGACCACCTGGAACTCGATTTTTCCGGTGGGTTTATTACCATTACCGGGGAGACCGGTGCAGGGAAGTCCATTTTAATGGGGGCTCTTTCACTTATTCTTGGACAACGGGTCGATACTTCGGTATTAAAGCTGAAAGATGCCAAATGTATTGTGGAAGGAACATTTCTTCCAGGAGAGAGGGTCAGGAAGATTTTTGAGGCCAACGATCTCGATTTTGAACAGGTTACAACGCTACGCAGGGAGATAGCGCCGGGAGGGAAATCCCGTGCATTTATCAATGATACGCCGGTGATTCTTCCCCTGTTAAAGGAGGTGGGCAACCTGCTGGTGGATATTCATTCGCAGCATCAGAACCTGAGACTGAATGACCACCTCTACCAGATGGAGGTGATCAATCATATGGCGGGGGTAGAAAAGGAGCTTACACGCTACCGGGACACTTTTGCAGGTTTTTCACAGATTACAAAGGAGCTGGAACGGGTTAACAAAGAGACAGATACACTGAAGGAGGAGCTGGAGTATATGCAGTTTCAGTTCAATGAGCTGCAGTCGGCCCATCTGGCAGAGGGGGAGATGGAGGAGCTGGAAGCCAATCTGCAGCGGGCCGAACATGCCGAAGAGATCCGAAGTGCACTCTTTGAAACGGCCGGTCATCTGTCGGCCGAATCCATTGGCATTCTTGACAAGTTGCGTGCCTCACTCTCGCAACTACAGAAAATTGTCCAACTCTATACCCCTTCAAAGGAGATGGCTTCACGTATGGAATCGGCATATATTGAACTAAAAGATATTGCTTCTGAGGTGGAGAACGAGGCAGGAAAGACAGGGCTGGAACCGGGTGAACTGGAGCAACTCAGAGAGCGAATGGACCTGCTATTCGGGTTGATGCAGAAGCACCGGGTACAGGAGCTGGATCAGTTAATAGCACTAAGGAACCTGCTGGGAGAAAAGATTGAGGCCCTGACATTTTCCGATGAAAAGATCGGACAACTGGAGAGAGAGCGTTCTGCCCTGCAGCATACTCTGGAACAACAGGCCGGGGTTCTGCACAGGAGTCGTGGTTCTGCTGCTGAGAAAATGCAAACACGGGTTGAGGATCAGCTACAGCAGCTGGGTATTCCCAATGCCAGGTTCCAGGTGGAGTTGGTGAAAACCGATACCTATGACGCCAATGGATCGGACCAGGTGAGGTTCCTGTTCTCTGCTAACAAGCAGCTCTCTCTTGAAGAGATTTCCAGGGTGGCTTCGGGCGGAGAGGTATCCAGGCTGATGCTCTCAATCAAATCGATGGTTTCGGACCGGAAAGGAATGCCTACCCTGATTTTTGATGAGATCGATGCCGGGGTAAGCGGGGAGATTGCCGATAAGGTTGGAGGGATCATGGACCGTCTTGCAGAGGGGAGACAGGTAATGGCCATTACCCATCTTCCGCAGGTAGCCTCACGGGGAGCCGATCACTTTGTTGTCTATAAAGAAGATACCAGCGATGCCACCTATACCAGGATACGGAAATTGCAGCCCGATGAGCGCATTACCGAGATTGCCAGGATGCTATCAGGTGAGGAGGTCACCGAGGCGGCACTCTCCAATGCCCGTGTGTTGCTTCGTATTTAAGCATTCATCGCACAATCTGAGATTGTATTTGTTACCAGGGCAGTTAACCAACAATTCAAATCATTTTATTATGGCTTATAATCTACTAAAAGGGAAAAAGGGGATTGTTTTTGGTGCCCTGAATGAACAATCAATAGCCTGGAAGGTGGCTGAAAAGGCCCATGAAGAGGGGGCCGAAATTGTGTTGACCAATGCACCTATTGCATTGAGGATGGGAACCATCAATGAACTGGCTGAGAAGACCAAAGCCCAGGTGATTGCTGCAGATGCCACCAGTTTGGAGGATCTTGAGAACCTGTTCCGGAAATCCATGGAGATCCTGGGAGGTAAAGTCGATTTTGTACTGCACTCCATAGGAATGTCGCCCAATGTGCGTAAGGGCCTCGATTATGATGAACTGAATTACGGTTATTATCACAAAACCCTGGATGTATCTGCATTCTCGCTACATAAGGTGTTAAGTACTGCAAGGAAGATGGATGCCATTAACGAATGGGGTTCCGTAGTAGCACTCTCCTATGTGGCTGCACAACGAACTTTTGCCGGCTATAATGACATGGCCGATGCCAAAGCAATTCTTGAATCTATCGCACGAAGTTTTGGCTATATGTACGGACGCTCCAGGCGGATCCGTATCAATACCGTCTCTCAATCGCCAACACCAACAACAGCCGGTAGTGGGGTAAGCGGGTTCGATAAGCTGGAGGATTTCTCCGACCGGATGTCACCCCTGGGGAATGCCACAGCAGATGATTGTGCCGGTTACTGTATCACACTTTTTTCCGATCTGACCCGGAAAGTGACCATGCAAAACCTGTTCCACGATGGTGGATTCTCCAGTATGGGTATGAGTTACAGGGCCATTGAACAGTACGAGAAGAGCTTTAAGGAGTGTCCGGAGTAAATCGAAAGTCCACTTTCAACTTTTGACTTTACTCTGCTTTCGCCTTCGTGAGCTCCGGTTCAGTTTTTTGATTATTTTTGGAGCTGACCTTAAAGCTAAATCCCATGGGCGTAATCATTATTGCCAGCTATTTCCTTATCCCTGCATTTCTTCTTTACTACAGCACCCAGTTTTCCATTATCAACAAGATTGGAATTGTGGTGTTCTGTTATGGTATCGGACTGGTTATGGGGAACATTCAGATCATTCCCGACTCTATCTCGGGAGTGCAGGGTGATTTGATGGGGGTAACCATTCTGTTGGGAATCCCGCTGGTTCTCTTCTCCGAGAACGTAGTGAAATGGGCCAAAATGGCCAAAACAACATTTATTTCCCTGTTGCTGGGAGTGGTTTCGGTGGTTGTGCTTGTTTTCGTGGGATACTACCTGTTCCGGAACTCTATTCCGGAAATCTGGAAGATCTCGGGGATGATGATAGGTGTCTACACCGGGGGTACACCCAATCTGGCGGCCATTGCACGCGGACTGGGTGTTGATGAGGAGCTCTACATTCTTACCCATACGGCCGAGCTTGTGATCGGAGCGTTGATCCTGCTATTCCTGATCACAGGCGCCAAACCACTATTCGGAAAATTTCTGAGACCCTATAAGAAAGGTAAAGAGAGTGGAATCCAGACTGAACTGGATGTCTCCGATTTTGAAAGTTATAAGGGTTTCTTTAAACGGGCGAACTTCATAGGGATTCTGAAGGCGTTTGGTGTTGCCCTGGTGATTTTCGGGATCGGGTACGGAAGCACCTATCTCTTTAAGGGAGATGCCAAAGATACAGCTGCCATATTGACGGTGACCACCCTGGGAATCGGTGCGTCACTGATACCGGGGATCAACAGGATCAAAAACTCTTTCCAACTGGGGATGTACTTCATTTATGTCTTCTGCATTATCGTTGCATCCAAAGCCGACCTGCTCTCCCTCTTCAACGTCGAGAATGTGAACCTGATGGTATACCTCCTGCTCTACATTGCACTGGTAATAGTCGGATCTTTGTTATTACATGCCCTTCTCTCCTGGATATTCAGAATCAATGTGGATGATTATATCATCACCTCCACGGCACTCTCCAACTCCCCGCCCTTTGTACCCGTTGTGGCTGCAGCCATTCGTAACAAGGAGGTGGTGGTTCCGGGGATGATTATTGGGGTAATCGGTTATGCCATCGGTAACTACCTGGGAGTGGCCATCGCATATCTTCTGAAATAAGTTTGCTATATAACATTCAGTCAGCCGCCTGCAATTTCATATCTTCGTTGCATGAGACTGGTATTAAAAAATATTGGCAGCCTGCTGATCACTGCTCATGAACCGGCTCCCTGGGTGTCAGGTAAGGAGATGGCCTCTGTGGATGCGCTCTCTAATGCATGGCTGGTCATTGAACATGGGAGAATTGCCTGTTACGGTGAGGGCGAAGTGATCCCCTTTCCCGACGATGAGGTAGTGGATTGCAATGGGGGAGTGGTGATGCCCGCTTTTTGCGACTCCCATACCCACCTGGTTTATGCCGGTAGCAGGGAACAGGAGTATGAGGATAAGATCCGTGGATTGAGTTATGAGGAGATTGCCAGAAGGGGAGGAGGGATCCTCAATTCGGCAAAATTGCTGTCGAAAACCTCTGAGGATGATCTGTTTGAACAATCACTTCCGCGGGCTTATGAGATCATCCGGTCGGGTACCGGTGCGGTGGAGATCAAGAGCGGATATGGACTCAATACCAGGGATGAACTGAAGATGCTTCGGGTGATCAAAAGGCTTGCTGAGGAGACCGAACTTACCATACGATCTACATTTTTGGGAGCTCATGCGGTTCCGGCCAATTTCAGATCGGATCAGGAAGGATATGTGCGTCAGGTGATCGAAGAGATGATCCCGGCAGTGGCACAAGAGAAACTGGCCGACTTTATAGATGTGTTTTGCGACCG
This sequence comes from Bacteroidota bacterium, assembly GCA_030642565.1. GTDB lineage: Bacteria > Bacteroidota > Bacteroidia > Bacteroidales. Next base: position 6,620 of record DAOWNM010000101.1, read on the forward strand.
CGGCTTCTTTACGGTGGAGCAGACTGGCCAAATATTGGAGGCAGGAGCAAAGTATGGTCTGGCACCCAAGATACATGCCAATGAGCTGGACTACTCCGGAGGTATACAGGTGGGGGTCAGGCATCATGCCCGTTCGGTCGACCACCTGGAGTTTGTGGGGGAGGAGGAGCTGGCTGTCTTAAAAGAGAGTGGTACCATGCCTACCATTTTGCCGGGTGCATCACTCTTCCTCGGGCTGACTTACGCCCCGGCAAGGAAGATGATTGAGGCGGGATTGCCGGTGGCTCTGGCTTCCGATTATAATCCAGGCTCTTCCCCTTCGGGAAATATGGAACTGGTGATGTCGCTGGGGATCATGCAGCTGAAGATGCTTCCCTTTGAGGTTCTGAATGCAGTTACCAGGAACGGGGCTTATGCCATGGGGCTGGAGGATACTCATGGGACCATCACACCGGGAAAGACGGCCAGTCTTATTATTACCGAACCGATGGCTGACTTTGGGTTTATGCCCTATGCATATGGGAGCAGCCAGATAGATAGAGTGATCTTAAACGGAAAAATTCAATAATATCTTATGAATCAGATTATAGAGTGTGTTCCCAATTTTAGTGAGGGAGTGGATATGGAAGTGATACGGCGGATTACCGGCCAAATTGAATCTGTAGAGGGTGTGAAGTTGCTTGATGTGGATCCCGGGAGAACCACAAACCGTACGGTGGTTACCTTTGTGGGATCGCCCGAACAAGTGATGGAGGCTGCCTTCCAGGCGGTTAAAATGGCCTCGGAAATTATTGATATGAGCCGGCACAGTGGAGAACATCCCAGGTTCGGTGCCACCGATGTATGTCCGCTTGTACCAGTGTCAGGGATCTCCATGGAGGAGACGGTGAAGTATGCACATCAGCTGGCTGAAAGGATCGGAAACGAAATAGGGATTCCTGTCTATTGCTATGAGAATGCGGCTTTTAGTGATAATCGTAAAAATCTGGCCACCGTGCGATCGGGCGAATATGAAGGATTGAAGGAGAAACTGGCAGACCCGGAGTGGAAACCCGATTTTGGCAAGGCTCAATTTATCCCCCGTACAGGGGCCATTGCTGTAGGAGCCAGGGATTTCCTGGTGGCCTATAATATAAACCTAAATACCACCTCTACCCGGCGTGCCAATGCCATTGCTTTTGATGTGAGAGAGCGGGGACGGGCCAAACGGGAGGGAGATCCTGTAACGGGAAAGATTCTGAAGGATGCTGATGGAAAACCGGTGATGATTTCCGGTTCGCTGAAGGAGGTAAAGGCCATTGGCTGGTATATCGAGGAGTACGGGGTGGCGCAGATCTCTATGAATCTGACCAATATTTCGATTACGCCGGTTCATGTGGCCTTTGATGAGGTATGTAAAAGAGCCGATGCCAGGGGCATTCGGGTAACCGGATCCGAGCTGGTTGGACTGGTGCCGCTGAATGCCATGCTGGATGCGGGCAGGTATTTTTTGAAAAAACAGAGACGATCCACGGGGGTTTCAGACAGTGAATTGATCAAGATCGCTGTAAAGTCCATGGGACTGGATGAACTGGGCCCCTTTGATCCCCATGAGAAGATTATTGAGTACCAGCTAAATAAAGGTGAAGACAAGGCACTGGTGGATTTGACTCTTGCTGCTTTTATGGAGGAGACCGCTTCAGAATCGCCCGCACCCGGCGGAGGATCGGTCAGTGCCTATATGGGCGCTATCGGTGCGGCCCTGGCTACTATGGTGGCCAATCTCTCATCACATAAAAGGGGATGGGACGACCGTTGGGAGGAGTTTTCTGAATGGGCAGAGAGGGGAAAGGCGATCCAGGAACGGCTGCTGCAGCTGGTGGATGAAGACTCCCGGGCATTTAATGAAATTATGGCTGCATGCGGACTTCCGAAAAGGTCATCCGGGGAGCAGGAGACCAGGAAGGCGGCCATTGAGGCGGCCACTCTGCATGCCATTGAGGTGCCCTTTGAGGTGATGAATGTGGCATATGCAGGTTTTGAGGTGGCAGGGGCCATGGCCGAAACCGGAAATCCCAACAGTGTATCAGATGCAGGTGTGGGGGCTCTGGCACTATATGCCTGCATTGAAGGTGCCTGGTTGAATGTGAAGATCAATGCGGTCGATCTGAAAGA
>DAOWNM010000072.1 GCA_030642565.1 Bacteroidota bacterium
GGCCCCGTTTTCATGTTCACTGCCGTACGGAATTCAGGTCCTGAATGAAAACTGACCTGTTCAAAATCACCGAAGGCCAGCGAATCGACAATGCTGTTTTCCGATTTTGGTTTCCCCTCCTCATAAAGCATCACCGATTGCGGCCCCAACATGGAGTAAAAACTGTATCGCACTCCTGCATAGAGTGTGAGCCAGTCGTTGATCTCAAAGTTGTCGCTGACAAAAACGCCTCCCTCCACTGCCTGTTCAAATCCCAGATCCACCCTGTTCCGTATCGATGCTGCACCATAGGGTTCCACACTGCCTCGATCGAGCCGGTAATAGATCAGGCTGGCACCAAAATCAATTCTATGGTTCATGAAGGGTACCCATTCAAATTCCGTCAGCAACTCATTGTGATTCAGCATATACTCGTGGGTATAGGCCCTGGATATTTCACTCTGATCCTTATTGGCAAACTTGTAAGTAGAGGTGGTGCCGGTCACCTTGGATGTGAGTGCCGGGGAGATATGTCTTTCCCAACTGGCAGATGCGCCCCGGTTGGCATACTCATAGTCGCTGAGGGTACTGTACCTGAATTTATCATAGCTCTGGTAGTAAAAGAGATTAAATGTGTTTTTTTCGCTTGGCTGGAAGTTCAGAGATCCTGCAAAATCATAAAAAAACGCATCACTGTCACGAATCAGGGGGTCCTCTATCTTGTTCAGGATCCAGTCCGAATATGAGGATCGTCCGCTGATCAGAAAAGAAGAGTGGTCCTCACGAATGGGCCCCTCCACAGTAGTATGGGCCGAAACCGGACTGATCCCGGCATGTACCGTAAAAGATCTATTATTCCCTTTGCGGGTCAGAATGTTGAAGACCGACGAGAGCCTGCCCCCATAATTCACCGGCACATTTCCCTTGTAGATGGAGAAGTCCCTGATCATATCGGAGTTAAAAGCCGAAAAGAACCCAAAGAGGTGGGAGGTATTGTATACCGGCAGCCGGTTAATGTAAAAGATATTCTGGTCCACATTTCCGCCCCTTACGTTCACCCCAACCGAAGCTTCACCCGCACTGGTAATGCCTGGAAGTAACTTGGATATCTTGATCACATCACGTTCGCCCATGAATACGGGCACCTGCTTCAGGGAGTTCATGCTAAAACGCTCCACGCCTATATCTGTAGTATTGATTTCGCGATAAAGCTCGCCCATGATTTGCACTTCATCCAGGGCAATGACTGCCGGCTGCATCTCTACCCGGAAATCCCCATCTGAATGAACCTCCATGGTGACATTCACACTCTCCATCCCGATAAAACTAAATCGTATGGCGTGGCTCCCTGGCTTCAGCGTCATGGTCACATTCCCATTCTGGTCTGAAACAGCTCCCTTCCCCGATCCCAGATCCACCATGGTGGCACCCATTACAGGTTCTCCATTGTCCAGGTTAAACAGTTTTCCCTTTACCCTGGCTACACCCCTCGCAAGGGATGCACCTCGTTTACCCACCTCTATGGTCCGAACCATCTTTTCGGGGCGAATCCCTGTCAGGTAGAGATCATCCTTGACGCCCATATAGGCCTCACCCTCCTCTGTCTCTCTGTATTTTCCAGTAGCTGTAGAGCTAACTGGAAGTCTCATACTCAGACGCTTTTCGGGTAATATGATATAACGGTCCGACCCTATCCTGTTGAAGTGTAGACCTGTTCCTTTTAACACCTCGTAAATGGCATCATCTACCCCGACTGAATCAGCCACATAGGAGAAACTTCGTCCTGCAAACCACTCACTATTATAGTAGATCACCAGGTCGGTCTGGGCCTCAACCTGTTCTACAAAACGGTCAAACCCCTCCCCGGAGATCCTGATACTCACCCGCTCCCCTCCTTCCTGGGCTAATAAAACCACAGAAAGCAAAAGGGATGGAATCAATAAGAGCTTACGAATCTTCATAGGAAAGAGAATTACAATATTCGACTAAATGGCGAATTTGTGAATCAGGTGCTTTTTTCACTTTTATTTTCGATTGCCTCATAAATTGCTTGAGCGGTTTCTGAATTTCAGGGTCAAATACCTTCAGGAAGGTGCTGTTGTTCCTGTAGGGGTAGAACTGCCCGTCGATCATCAGGAACGACTCCTTCACGGGTTCGGTGAAGTAGTAACTTTGAACTCCTGAAGTAAGGTTGAGCTGGTGATTTTTGCTCCATTTATAAACACATGCCGTAGGGCCATCGGTCACAAGCTGGAAAAAACCGACGTCACCCTCCGGGCCCTCCATCTTTATAAAACGCTGTCGCTCAAAGACAAATGATTCTACCCACTCGTTCCTCAGGACCAGGCTGGAGATAGCTCCATAGAGGTCCCTGTAATCCAGCACCAGTTTCTGGTTGAAAATATCATACCTGAGCTGCTGCCCTTTAAACTCTTTATCATGAATCGTAATGACAGCACTGCGGGAGTCAGTGAAGAAAAAGGGATCTCCCAGGGATTGCCTGTAGGGGTAAAAATACTTCTCTCCATTCACCAGGTCGGCATCACTTCCATATTTCCTTTCGCACTCGGCCAGATAATCGGTAATGGATTGTTGCTGAGGGTAGAGGTTTGAAAGCCCCAGAAGGGCCATCAGTACAGTAATTATCAACGGTTTTCTCATGCGCATCAAGTGATCCAAATTACTTAAAAAATTCATTCATCTACCAGAAATCCGGCATAATATGGGTACTGTTCTTATATGCCCGGCAATCCACACAATGCTTGTTCACCTCGGCAAATGAGGGCTTTCCGTCCATCCACGCCCTGGCATAATATTTTGGAAGGTCCTCCTTCGTCAAGGGTCCGCCGGGTCCCTTGGATACCGGGTAACAATACCACTTATATAGACTCAGGTCGAGCCCTTCAGGTTTAATGGCAAAAGCGCGATTTTCAACCACTCCCGCCATGGTGAAAAAGCCCAGAACAACCTCACTGTCATCATTCACATTATGGATATTGGATTTCAACAGTGCCGGCTGCCTGTCAAACAGAAACCCCTGTTCCTGGGAGGTTTTTTTCAATTCGTTCCAGTAATGAAATGCCTCTTCGCCCAGGGAGTACTGCTTCACAAGCAGGCTGTATTTATGGTGAAGTTTCTGTTCCTGCTGAATATTGGGAACAAAAGTGAATGGTTTCTTGATATAGATTCCGAAGTCGAGGTAACTCAGCGACATGCTGTGAATAGTTGAAAGTTCGTTGGTGATATAACAGACGCGGTAGTTACTGGTATCGGGCAGCTCCTTCAGCTGAAAATCCACATCAAATATAAAGCCCTCCATATCGGGATTGTGAAATTCATAGGTCTCGGTCAGGTCCCACCGGATATATTCATAGGCTTCGTTATCGTAGGTAAAGTCAACATAAAATCTGATTCCGCTGGTGTAATCGTCTTCAGAGGCATAACTGTTGCTTTCCTCCAGGTAGTAGAGGGAGTCGATTTCCGGCACGGGCCGCAGCTTATCAAAACCAGACTCATACTCATTCCCATCGGGTGTAATCACATGAATCATATAGGACATTCCCGTTTGCAGGAATGGTTCATCCAGATCGCGCCCGTAATAACCTGGTCTCTCTTCCAGGAACTCCCTGAATTCACCATCTTCGCGAATCACCTCGGCAAAACCTCCCGATACAGGATCCGCGGAGGGAAAGATAAGAGTAACGGACCTGGAGATTTCAATCACCTGGTATCCCGGGTCATCAGTCAGATGCGCATTGATCACCAGGGTGCCGGTTTTTAGATCATCCTCAGAAGGATAATACCGTTCTATACAACCTGTAAATAGGCCACACAATATTGCATACAGTATAATCGGGGACACTTTTGACATCTATGTAATTATAAAAAACAGTGGAGCAAGCCAAAAATAGGAGAATTCCTTTTGAAAATAGACAAATCAGAAAAAAAAAGGTCAATCCCTGGAAACTGAACCATGAATTATACAATATGTGGGAGATGGGCTAACCATATATTTGTAATTTGCGGCGACAAAAGGTATTCATGAAGCTGCTACTCAAACTATACTCTATTTTTGCATGGATCGCCATGGCCATCACCTCCATCGTCATTACCCCTTTCTTTCTGCTGGTCTGGGTCTCTACCTTCTGGTGGGACAGGCGCAGGGTTGCAACCCATATGATGGGGACCTTCTGGGCCTGGCACTACCAGTCACTGATCCCCTTCTGGAAACTACACCTGGAAGGGAGAAAGAAGATTCCGTGGAACCGCCCGGTGGTGATGGTGGCCAACCACCGGTCACTGGTCGACATCCTGGCCCTGTACAAAATCCGAAGACCCTTCAAATGGAGCTCCAAGGATGAAAACTTCAAACTGCCCTTTATCGGCATGGTACTCTCTCTGACAAACTCCATCCGGATCAAACGGGAATCGCTGCGCTCCGGTGCACAGTTTCTCTCCCAGGCCGAAACCGAAATTGCAAAAGGCTCCTCCATCCTTCTTTTTCCGGAAGGGACCCGTTCCAAAACCAAAGAGATGAGGCGCTTTAAAGAGGGTGCCTTCCTGCTGGCCAGGAAAATGAATTGTGGGGTGATCCCCATTGTACACATAGGATCGGAAAAGACCTTTGACCGTGGTTCCTGGATGTTAAAGGGAAAAACCCACATACACATCCGGGTACTGGATGAGATCCCCGCAGAAGAGGTGGAAACGCTGGAGGTTAAGGAGCTGATGATGCTGGTAAGGAAAAAAATGGAGGAGGGAATTGCCATGCTGGAACAGGAGAAAGAAGTGGGATGAAACAGTGGAACCGGGCCAAAAGGCGCATGGGATTTGTGAAGGACCAGGAGGGAATCATGAACCGTTACATTCGTGAATCGTCTAACTGGAAGAATCACCTGGAAAACAGCCGCAATTTTATCGCCGGTTCATTTAACAATACGGAGGCAGAATCTGTAGCTGTTCTGGGCAGCGGATGGCTGCTCGATGTACCACTTAATCACCTGGTCAAAAGGTTTAAGCATATCTACCTGATTGATATTCATCACCCCATCCAGATTCGCAAAAAAACAGCCGCCATGAGCCAGGTGGAGTTGATTGAGGAGGATCTTACCGGAGGGGCCATTGAACAGATCTGGCAGCTCTTCCGGGAGCATAAAATCTCATTGAGGGAGCAAAGCATTACGGATCAAATCTCGCTGACACCTCCCCTTGCATCCATCCGGCCCGATGCCCTGGTATCAGTCAATCTGCTTAACCAACTTGATATTATCCTGTGTGACTACATCCGCAAGAGGGGCCCTTTTCAACAGGAGTTTTTCACTCCGCTTCGCACTGCCATTCAGGCATTTCACCTGGAATGGATCTCAAAAAAACCAGGCTGCCTGGTGACAGACACCATTGAAGAGGTGGTGGACAAAAACGGAACAAAATCTCCCAAAGCTTTGCTTTACACCGACTTACCCAACGGGATTCGGCACGATCGCTGGTGGTGGGATTTTGATTCCCAGGGAACCTATCACCCCGGAAGCCGCACCCGTATGGAGGTTCAGGCAGTTGAATGGAGCTGATTCTACCCCTTTTTTAACCGCTTTTAAAGAGTTTTGTGTTGAAAACTGGATGATGGCCAGGCCATACTTTTGGTTATCTTTGTGCTGCTTTAGAGGAGATTGATATGACGGAAAATTATTCAGAAGATACCATCCGGACACTCGACTGGAAAGAGCACATCCGCAAGCGTCCGGGCATGTATATCGGGAAGCTGGGAGACGGCTCTTCCCCCGATGATGGAATATACATTTTGTTGAAGGAGGTAATCGATAACTGCATCGACGAATATATGATGGGGTTCGGTAAAACCATCGAGGTCAACATCGACGAACAGTGGGTCACAATCCGTGATTACGGCCGTGGTGTTCCGCTTGGAAAGGTGATTGATGTGGCTTCCAAAATGAATACAGGTGCCAAATACGACTCAAAGGTATTTAAGAAAACGGTAGGTCTCAACGGGGTAGGGATCAAAGCGGTTAATGCCCTCTCTTCCAGTTTCACCATCCAGTCGGTAAGGGAAGGGAAAGAGAAAGTTGTGGATTTCAGTGAAGGGGAGATTGTGAAAAACCATCAGCAACGGAACTCTACTGAAAAGAACGGTACAATAATCACCTTTGAACCCGACCACACCATGTTCGGAAAGTTCAACTTCATAGATGAGTACATCGAAGCGATGCTCCGGAACTACACCTATCTCATCACCGGGCTTACTATCAGCTATAATGGTCAGAAGTTTCAATCAAAAAACGGACTGCTCGACCTGCTGCAGGAGAATATGAGCGGGGAGGGCCTCTACCCCATCATTCACCTGAAAAACGGTGATATCGAAATAGCCATCACCCATGGCAACCAGTACGGAGATGAATACTACGGTTTTGTAAACGGACAGCATACCACCCAGGGCGGCACACACCAGGTAGCATTCAAAGAGGCGCTCGTCAAAACAATACGTGACTTTTTCAAAAAAGATTTTGACGCTTCCGATATACGCACCTCCATCATTGCCGCCATCAGTATCAAGGTGGAAGAACCGGTTTTTGAGTCTCAGACCAAAACCAAACTTGGATCGAAAGATATCGGGCCCAAAGGTCCTTCTGTAAGAAATTTCATCATGAACTTCCTCACCTCTAAACTGGATGATTACCTCCACAAACATGGCGACACTGCCCATGCCATACTGAGGAAGATCCAGGAGTCGGAGAAGGAACGTAAGGCCATATCGGGGATCAAGAAACTGGCCAGGGAGCGCGCCAAAAAGGCGAACCTGCATAACAAGAAGCTACGCGACTGCCGAATCCATTACAACGGGAAAGATGACCGGAAAAACGAATCCACCCTCTTTATCACCGAGGGAGACTCCGCCTCCGGCTCCATCACCAAATCGAGAAGCGTAAATACACAGGCGGTATTCAGCCTGCGGGGGAAACCGCTGAACTCATTTGGCCTCACCAAGAAGGTGGTATATGAGAATGAGGAGTTTAATCTGCTACAGGCGGCCCTGAATATTGAGGATGGTCTCGATGGACTGCGGTACAAAAACGTGGTGATTGCCACCGATGCAGATGTGGACGGAATGCATATCCGGCTGCTGCTGCTCACCTTCTTCCTGCAGTTCTTTCCCAACCTGGTCCGCAACGGTCACCTCTTTATCCTGCAAACCCCACTGTTCAGGGTAAGGAACAAGAAAGAGACCATCTACTGCTACTCTGACGACGAAAAAAACAGTGCCATTGAGAAGCTGGGCAGGAGTCCTGAGATTACCCGTTTCAAAGGATTGGGTGAGATCTCCCCGGATGAGTTCAAGCATTTCATTGGTCCCAATATCAGGCTGCAACCGGTGCGCCTGAAAAAAGAGGATGACCTGAAAGAGATCCTCGGTTTCTATATGGGTAAAAACACACCCGAACGACAGAATTTTATTATAGACAGGCTCAGGGTGGAAGAGGATCCGGTGGAAGTTGCCTGACCCGGTTTTTCAACCCGACAGAGACAAGAAGAATCAGTGTAGAAACAGATGACATACTTCGACGACACATCATTGGACGCACAACCTGAAGAGAAGCATTCCGTGGAGGATGTGAAAATCACCCGCCTGACAGGAATGTATGAGGACTATTTCATCGATTATGCCTCCTATGTGATCCTTGAACGCGCCGTACCACATATCATTGATGGACTGAAACCGGTGCAGCGCCGCATCATGCACTCCATGAAGCGGATCGACGATGGCCGGTTCAACAAGGTAGCCAATATCATAGGGAACACCATGCAGTATCACCCTCATGGCGATGCCTCCATAGGGGACGCACTGGTGCAACTGGGCCAGAAAGAGCTGCTGGTAGATACCCAGGGAAACTGGGGAAATATCTATACAGGCGATGGTGCTGCCGCCTCCCGTTATATTGAATCAAGGCTTTCCGGTTTTGCCAACGAGGTACTGTTCAATCCCAAAACCACTGAATGGAAGCTCTCCTATGATGGCCGGAACAAAGAACCGGTCACGCTGCCGGTAAAGTTTCCGCTGCTGCTGGCTCTGGGTGCTGAAGGGATTGCCGTGGGGCTCTCTTCCAAAATCCTTCCACATAACTTCAATGAACTGATCGACGCCTCAATCCGATACCTGCAGGGAAAAGAATTTGAACTCTTTCCTGATTTTCCAACGGGCGGACTGGCGGAGGTGTCACGTTACAATGACGGAGCACGTGGCGGAGCCATCCGGATCAGGGCCAAGATTGAAAAGATGGATAACAAGACGCTGGTAATCAGGGATTTACCCTATGGAAAGACCACGGTGAGTTTGATTGAATCCATCATCAAAGCCAATGAGAAGGGAAAGATCAAAGTCAAACGAATTGACGATAATACCGCCGAACATGTAGAGATCCTGGTCCACCTGGGAGCAAATATCTCTTCCGATAAAACCATCGACGCACTCTACGCTTTTACCGATTGCGAAGTCTCCATCTCGCCCAACTGTTGTGTGATCGATGACAATAAACCCCGTTTCGTGGGGGTCAGCGAAATCCTGAGGGTAAATGCCGACCATACCAAGGAGCTGCTCAAACAGGAGCTGGAGATCAGGCTGAGGGAGATGCAGGAAAACTGGCACCTTTCTTCGCTGGAGAAGATCTTTATCGAAAAAAGGATCTACCACGATATTGAGGAGTGTGAAACCTGGGAGAGCATCATTGAGACCATAGATAAAGGTCTCGATCCCTACAAGAAACTGCTGAAGCGTGAAGTGACCCGGGAAGATATCATCAAGCTGACTGAGATTAAAATCAAACGGATCTCCAAATTTGATGTGAAGCGGGCCGATGAATATATCAGATCCCTGGAAGAGGGGATGGAGGAGGTGAAGAACCACCTGAATAGCCTGGTGACCTATGCCATTAACTACTTCAAACAGATCAAAAAGAAGTACGGCAAGGGGATGGACCGGCGAACCGAACTCCGGAATTTCGCCAGTATCGAAGCCACCAAGGTTGTTGTGGCCAATCAGAAACTCTACATGAATGCCAAAGACGGCTTCATAGGCACCTCCCTTCGGAAAGATGATTATGTGTGTGACTGTTCCGATATTGACGATATCATCGTCTTCCTGAAGAACGGCAACTATACCATCTCCAAGGTAGCTGACAAGCATTTTGCGGGCAAGGATATTATCCATGCTGCGGTCTTTAAGAAAAACGACAGCCGCACCATCTACAATGTGGTTTACTTCGACGGAAACTCTGGAAATGTAATGATGAAACGTGCCCCGGTGACCGGGATCACACGCGATAAGCAGTACAATATTGGTAAGGAACACAAACACACCAAGATTCTCTACTTCAGTGCCAACCCCAATGGTGAAGCAGAGGTGATCAAGGTATACCTAAGACCAAGACCCCGGTTGAAAAACCCTGTTTTCGAGTTTGATTTTGCCGAATTGGCCATCAAGGGAAGAAGTACCTTAGGAAATATCCTGACCAAATACTCGGTCCAGAAAATTATCATCAAGGAGAAAGGGGTTTCGACCCTGGGCGGAAGGAAGATCTGGTTCGACGAGGATGTGATGCGGCTGAATGTGGATGCCAGGGGGATATTCCTGGGTGAATTCTCCGGCGAGGATCAGATCATGGTCATCACCAAATCGGGGCACTTCCGGACCACCAATTTTGATCTCAGTAACCATTTTGAAGATGATGTGCAGATCATCGAAAAGTTCAGGAATGGGAAGATCTGGTCGGCGGCCTACTTCGATGCAGAACAAAATTATTACTACCTGAAAAGATTCCTCATTGAACCGGGTGCCAAACAGACCCGCTTTATTGGTGAACATCCCGAATCAAGGCTAATCAATATCACCGAGGTGGAGTACCCCCGTTTGGAGTTAAAGTTTGGTGGGAAAAACAAGAACCGCAATCCGGAGATCATTGAAGTGGCAGAATTTATAGGAATCAAGAGTTATAAAGCCAGGGGAAAGCGGCTCTCCAACTACGAAGTGAAGGTGATTCAGGAGTTAACCCCTGAGGAAGAAGCCCCTGAAGCAGAGGCTCCAAAACCAGAAGCTCCAAAAGTAAAGATTCCAAAAGCAGAGGCTCCAA
>DAOWNM010000284.1 GCA_030642565.1 Bacteroidota bacterium
ATTGATCCGCGATACAACAATGGTCTATACTGATCGCGAAACCAGAACCATTGAATATCCCAACAAAACACAACTGGCTCCTTTGTTGCAGCGTCTCAGGATGATCAAACAGCCGGAGGAGATTGAAGAGATAAGCAGGGCTGTTTCCATTACCCGTTCAGCTTTTCTAAGGGTGCTGCAAAGGACAGAACCAGGACTTTATGAGTACCAGGTAGAGGCAGAGATTATCGGTGAGTTTATCGAACGAGGAGCAGAGGGACATGCCTTTGAACCCATTGTGGCCTGCGGAAAAAATGCACTGGTTCTGCACTATGTGGAGAACAGGTGTCTGTGCGGGGAGGGAGAGCTGTTACTGATGGATTTTGGAGCCGAGGTGAATCACTATGCAGCCGACTGCTCCCGGACCATCCCGGTAAGCGGACGATTTAGCAGGCGACAGCGATTGCTCTATGATGCAGTACTCAGGGTGTTCCGTCAGGCCAGGGATATGATGATACCAGGCAGAGTGATGGCCGATTTACATCAGGGTGTAGGGGAATTGTGGGAGGAGGAGCATATTGCACTGGGACTTTATACACGGGAGGATGTGAAGGCTCATGCGGGTTCGGAACCTCTCTGGAAAAACTATTTTATGCATGGGACCTCCCATTCCATGGGACTGGATGTTCATGATCCGTTCGACCGCTCAAAACCTTTTGAGCCAGGAATGGTGCTTACCTGTGAACCTGCCATATATATATCCCGGACGAGGGACTGGGAATCCGGCTGGAGAATGATATATTAATCACCGAAAAAGGTCCGGTTGACCTGATGGAGGATATTACCATTGAACCGGATGAGATTGAAGAACTGATGAACAGAGCCCGTTAAGAAGCATGCAAAAACGTATTAAATACAGGGGAACCGATCTGGTTTATTCAGATCTTGGTGAGGGTGCCTGTATTGTATTATTGCACGGATACCTGGAGAGGGGTAAGATCTGGCAGAGTTTTATAGAACATTTCAATGGAGAATTCCGCTTTATCATTCCGGATCTTCCCGGTCATGGAGATTCGGGCAGCTGGGATACGGTGCACACCATGGATAAGGTTGCGGGTGCCGTGCACGCCATTCTTGAGGCTGAAGGGACCGGTAAAGTTTTCCTTGCCGGACACTCCATGGGTGGCTATGTGACCATTGCTTTTGCCGATCTGTTTCCTGAAAAACTTTCTGGTTATGCACTGGTTCACTCCACCCCTTTTGCCGATACGAAAGAGAAGCGTGATAACCGCGACCGGGAGATCAGCCTGGTGCTTCGTGGAAAAAAGAGACAGATCGTGATGGTCAATATCCCCAAGGCTTTTGCCACACAGAACCTGGATAGAATGTCCCGGCAGGTGGAGCGGTTGAAGCATATGGCACTAATCTGTCCGGATGATGGGATTATTGCCCTGCTGAACGGAATGAAAGAGCGGCCCGATCGCTCTAAGGTTTTACAGAATCCGGAATTACCACTTCTGTTAATCGGCGGGATGAAAGATAACTATATCCCGGTGGAAGTATTTGATAAACTGGTAGCCCTGGCACCCCATGCCAGGGTATTGAGACTGGAAGAGAGTGGCCATATGGGATTTATGGAAGAGCCCGGGCGGGTGGCCCGGGCTCTGGTAGATATGTTGAATACAATTTAGAATCTTCGATAGCCTCTGCCCATTCCGGCACCTCTCCGGCCCCCATATCCACGGAAACCATCCCTCTGAGCAAATTGTCTGCGCTGTTGCAGCTTCATTATCTGCTCATCGGTAAGATTACTTTTCACCGTGACCTGGTGTTCAGTCTGAATCTTTCTCATACTGTTCATCAGATCGGACTGTTCATCGATGGTCTTGTTAACTGCTGCCATATCGACAAACTCCTCTGAAAGCAGGGTACGCTCCCTGGCCTTCAGTTCTGCCATTTTGTTCCATAAAGGAGTCATAGTTTTGTAGTGTTCGGTGCGAAGAGAGGTAATTGTGGTCTGCTGCTCTTCTGTAAGATTCAGCCATGCAACCTGGCCCGCTCTTCCGTATTGTGCATATCCCCACTGGTTCAAACCCATCCCTCCATACTGTCCGGGATAATTCTGGTTGATGCCCATACCATATCCGGGACCTAGTCCGGCACCACAGGGTCCGAGCCCCCTTCCGCCCTGATAGGGCGACTGGGCATTTACTGCTGTGACCATTAACATTCCAAGGAAAAAGATTCCTGCTGATTTAATAATTCCTGTTTTCATATCGCATAAATTTTTAATTAACAAATGTTTTGCATTTGCCTCTTTGACGATACAAAAAATAAAAGGTTTAAACAGACAGAAATCAGAGGGTGGCAATGGTATCAATGGCTACCTTCAGGGTTTGATCAATATCCGCGATGATGGGATAAAATCCATCGTTGTCGATGATGTTTCTGGCCACATAAGCCTTGATGGTCTTCTGAAGAACCAACCTGGAAGTTCTGATATCATTATAATCGGGTTGAACCCCTTTTTCACCGGCATAATTGATAAACTGCGGTAACAGATCCTGGTCGTCCAGGTACCCTTCAATATCCTCTGCAGTGGTGAACTGATCGAGGGAAGCCCTGTGTATATCTGTATAGAAGAAGGCAAACCTGTACATCAGACCGAGACTTCGAACCCTGTTATAGTATTCCGATGCTCCGGAGGTGTCAACCGGGACAAATACATCCGGCATGATCCCTCCTCCACCATATACAATCTTGCCACCCGGGGTAACAAACTTCTGTGAATCATCAAATTTAATGCTGTCCTCGTGCTCAAGCTCACCACGCATCCAACGTTCGGAAAAATCGTGATAGTAGTCCTCTTTGCCGTTTTCATAGGAGCGCTGTATGCTCCTGCCGGTTGGGGTGTAATAACGGGCCACCGTGAGGCGGAGGGCTGAGCCGTCTGCAAACCGCATCTCCTCCTGCACCAGACCTTTTCCAAATGACCTGCGTCCGATAACCAGGCCCCTGTCGTTATCCTGGATGGCACCTGCAAGGATCTCACTGGCCGAAGCACTGGACTCATCCATCAGAACCACCACCTTGTCGTTCTTGAGAATTCCTCTGGAAGTGGCATAATCATTCTCCCTGGGTCTTGTGCGCCCTTCTGTATAGACAATCAATTGTCCCTCTTCCAGGAACTGGTCTGCGATCATGGTAGCGGCCTCCATGATTCCGCCTCCGTTTCTGCGGAGGTCAATAATCAGTTTCTCAACACCCTGGGTTTTAAGCTTTTCAATGGCCTGCATAAATTCATGGTAGGTGGTCTGTGCAAACTGACTGATCTTGATATACCCGGTATTTTCATTCACCTTGTAGGCCACATCCACACTGTAGATGGGGATATCGTCGCGGGTGATTTCGAAATCGAGCGGTGCCTTTTCACCCCTTCTGTGTACAGTGACCTTCACCACGGTATTTTTAGGCCCCTTTAGCATCTTAACGATATCGTCGCTGGGCATATTGACCCCGGCTACCACTGAATCATCAACCATGATGATCCTGTCACCGGCCATGATTCCAACCATTTCGGACGGACCGTTTGGAATGGTGTTGATAATGGCTACAGTGTCGTCTGTCATATTGAAGGAGACTCCAATTCC
>DAOWNM010000058.1 GCA_030642565.1 Bacteroidota bacterium
AACAGCTCACAAATAACCCATTAACCCATACACACAATAACCTATTATGAAGAAACATAACTTTGCAGCAGGTCCCTCCATCCTTTCGCCCTATACCATTCAGCATACCGCAGAAGGCATACTGGATCTGAACAAATCGGGTCTCTCCGTTATGGAGATCTCTCATCGCAGCAAAGATTTCATGGATATCATGGATGAAACCCAGCAACTGTTTAAAGATTTGCTGGATATTCCATCGGGATACAGTGTTTTGCTTCTCCAGGGTGGTGCAAGTATGCAGTTCTGCATGGTTCCTTACAACCTGTTGAAAACCAAGGCCGCCTACCTGGATACGGGTTCATGGGCAAACAAAGCTGTGAAGGAGGCCAAATTTTTTGGTGATGTGGATGTAGTGGCCAGTTCCAAGGATGACACCTACTCCTATATTCCCAGGGGATACAGTGTACCATCGGATGCCGATTATTTTCATATTACCACCAACAATACCATCTATGGCACCGAGATAAAAGAGGATATGGATTGTGAAATCAACCTGGTGGCCGATATGTCGTCCGATATATTCAGCAGACCCATGGATGTATCCAAATACGCCATGATCTATGGAGGTGCACAGAAGAACCTGGCACCAGCAGGGGTTACTTTTGTGATCGTCAAAGATGAAATCCTCGGAAAAGTTGACAGAGTTATTCCTACCATGCTCGATTACAAGACCCATATCGACAAGGGATCGATGTTCAATACACCTCCCTGTCTCTCCATATATGCAGCCATGCATACCCTGCGTTGGTACAGAGATCAGGGAGGCGTGGAGGCTATGTACAAACTGAACCTGGAGAAGGCCGCGATTCTTTATGATGAGATTGATAGGAACTCCCTCTTTGTCTCCGGTATTGCCAATGAAGCTGACCGCTCCATTATGAATGTGACCTTTGTGATGAAAGAGGAGTACAAAGAAAAAGAGGCCGATTTCCTCACCTATGCTACAGAGAGGGGAATGTCAGGTCTCAAAGGGCACCGGTCGGTTGGCGGTTTCAGGGCATCTATCTACAATGCCATGCCCAAATCGTCTGTGGAGGTTCTGATCGATTCCATGCAAACATTTGAAAAGAGTATTTAATCTTATTAATTGAATTGATATGGCAAAAGTATTGATTGCAACAGTAAAACCTTTCTCTGCCGAAGCAGTTGAAGCGGTGAAGGCTGTATTCAAGGAGGCCGGTTATGAAGTGGAAGTGCTGGCCAAATATTCCGACCAGTCCGACCTGGTAGCCGCGGTGGCAGATATGGATGCCCTGATTATCCGAAGCGATAAGGTGGACAGAGAGGTGATCGAAGCGGGCAAGAAGCTGAAAATTGTGGTTCGTGCCGGTGCCGGTTATGACAATGTGGATCTGGCTGTTGCCACCGAAAAGGGTGTGGTGGTGATGAATACCCCCGGACAGAACTCCAATGCAGTGGCCGAACTGGCGCTTGGGATGATGGTCTTTATGAATCGTACCGGTTTCACTCCATCTGCAGGAACCGAGTTAAGGGGAAAGAAACTGGGGATCCATGCCTATGGCGCCGTTGGAAGAATTGTGGGAATGATCGCCAAAGGATTTGGTATGAAGGTGTATGCCTATGATCCCTTTGTGGACCCTGTAGTTATTAAGAATGATGGTGTAGTATGTGAGGAATCTGTCAAGAGCCTTTATAGCAAGTGCCAGTACATATCTCTTCATATTCCTGCCACTGCAGAAACCCGCGGATCCATCGGTTATGATCTTCTGACCAGTATGCCTGAAGGTGCCACTCTGGTCAACACTGCCCGCAAAGAGGTGATTGATGAGGAGGGAATCAAAAGGGTATTTGCCGATAGAACAGATTTCAGGTACCTCTCCGATATCGCACCCGATTGCAGGGAAGAGCTGGAAGAGCAGTATGAAGGACGGGTTTTCTTTACACCCAAGAAGATGGGGGCCCAGACCGCTGAGGCCAATTTGAATGCCGGTGTTGCAGCAGCAAGGCAGATCGTGAATTTTATTGAAAAGGGGGAGACCACTTTTAAAGTAAATTAGAGTATGGCAAAGTTACATGCGTTCAAAGGTTTCCGGCCTGGAAAAGAGAATGTAAATAAAGTGGCCTCAAGACCTTATGATGTATTGAATTCAAATGAAGCCCGTGAAGAGGTAAAGAACAACCCCTGGTCCTTTCTTCACGTGGTAAAGCCTGAAGTGGATCTGCCTGAAGGTACCGACCTCCATTCAGATGTTGTTTACAACAAGGGAAAAGATAACCTTCAAAGGCTTATTGCTAAAGGTTATTTTCTTCAGGACCAATCGGAACGGTTATATATTTACGGACAAACCATGTTCGGAAAAACCCAGTATGGGATTGTGGGTTGTGCGGCGGTGGAGGACTACCTGGATGATATTATCAAAAAGCATGAATTGACCAGACCCGATAAGGAGAAGGACAGGATGAACCATATCCGGGTGACCAACTTCAATGCGGAACCGGTCTTTTTTGCCTATCCTGATCATGCCGAACTGGATACCATCGTGGAGAAAGTGGTTTTGGAAGAAGCAGAATATGACTTTACCACCGATGATGGGGTAGGGCACCATTTCTGGGTTGTATCAGATCAGGCTGTGATCCGGCGTATCGAAGAGCTATTTGACCACGATATTCAGTTTACCTATGTGGCAGACGGACATCACCGGACAGCAGCAGCTGCCCTGGTAGGGCAGGAGCGGCGGAAGAACAACCCGGACCATCGGGGCGATGAGGAGTACAACTATTTTCTGGCTGTTCACTTCCCGGCCTCCCAACTGACCATCATCGATTACAACAGGGTGGTGAAGGATCTCAACAGTATGACTGCCACTGAATTCCTTGAAGAGCTACAGGAGGGGTTTATTGTGGAAGAGAAGGGCACAGGAATCTACAAACCTGAAAAGCTGCACACTTTCAGCATGTACATGGAAGGAAAATGGTATGCGCTTACTGCCAGGCCGGACACGTACAATGACGAGGATCCCATAGGCTGCCTCGATGTAATAGTGCTTTCTGAGCAGGTTCTGGGACCGCTGTTGAACATCACCGACCTGAGGAAATCAAAGCGTATCGATTTTGTGGGCGGGATCCGTGGACTTGAAGAGCTGAGCCGGAGGGTTGATAGTGGAGAGATGGCAGTGGCATTTGCCCTCTATCCGGTGACCATGAAGCAGCTGATGGATATCGCGGACAATGGGATGATTATGCCACCTAAGACCACCTGGTTTGAACCAAAGCTGCGTAGCGGACTGGTGATTCATTCCCTGGATTAATTTGTATCTTCGGGCATGGGAGTTGAGGAGAACCTTCAGGTAATCAAGGAAAAAGTGCCCGCGCATGTGACCCTGGTAGCGGTTTCCAAAACCAAGCCGGACGAGGCGATAATGGAAGCATACCAGGCCGGGCATCGGGATTTCGGCGAAAATAAGGTGCAGGACCTGGTTGCTAAACAGGAGCGGCTTCCTGCCGATATCCGGTGGCACATGATCGGTCACCTGCAATCCAACAAGGTCAAATACCTGGCTCCTTTTGTCCATATGCTACATGGGGTGGACAGTCTGAAGCTGCTGGCGGTAATTGACAGAGAGGCGGAAAAATGTGAACGGGTGATCGACTGCCTTTTGCAGATTCGTATCGCTCTGGAGGAGACCAAATTCGGATTGACTGAGGAGGATTTGATGCAATTGCTCCACTCCGGTGCATTCCGGGAGATGAATCATATCCGGATCAGGGGTTTGATGGGCATGGCTACCTATACCGATAATTCAAAACAGATCAGGGAGGAGTTTCGCCAGCTAAAACGTATATTTGACAGGCTGAAGGGTTCGCGGTTTGAGAACCAGGGATCGTTCGATCAACTCTCCTGCGGAATGTCAGGCGACTACCAGCTGGCCATAGAGGAGGGGAGTAACCTGGTCCGTATCGGCAGCCTTATATTTGGTCCAAGAAATTATTGAAACAGAAGCATATGATAGATCTATCAACAACCTTCGCGGGTATCTCCATGAAGAGCCCGATTATTGTAAGCAGCAGTGGTCTGACTGGTACGGTGGACCGGATAAAAAAAGTGGCTGCTGCCGGTGCAGGAGCGGTGGTGATGAAATCTCTATTTGAGGAACAAATCAACTACGAGATAGGAAACATGTCGACCGGAAGCGGTTATCCGGAGGCGGAAGACTATATCAGGACCTATGCCCGTGAGAACTCACTGGAGCAGTATCTCTCGTTGATCAGATCGGCAAAGGAGGCAGTGGATATACCTGTTATGGCCAGCATTAACTGTGTAAGTGCTTCGGAATGGATCGATTTTGCAGGGAGAATTGAAGAAGCCGGGGCCGATGCGCTGGAGTTGAATATCTATTTTCTACCCATCGATAAGGATAAGGATCCCAGGGAGTATGAGAAGGGATATCTCCACCTGGTTTCCGAAGTGAAAAAACGAACTTCTCTTCCAGTGACTGTGAAGCTGGGGAACGGTTTTTCCAACATCACCTGGATGGTGAACCAGATCTATATGCGGGGAGCAGCAGCAGTGGTTCTCTTCAACCGTTTCTATGCTCCCGATATCAATACAGACGAGATGTCATTTGGCTCGGCAGAGGTCCTGAGTACTCCGGCAGAGCTACGCACTACACTTCGCTGGATAGGGATTGTATCTTCACAGGTGGATCAGATGGACCTGGCGGCCTCAACCGGGGTGCACAGTGGAATGGCAGTGGTGAAGCAGATCCTGGCCGGAGCTACAGCCGTGCAGGTCTGCTCGGTTCTATACCGGAATGGCCTGGATTATATCAAGGATATGATCCAGGAAATGAAGAAATGGATGGAGAAGAACCAGTATGAATCTCCTGGCGATTTCAGAGGCAGGATGAACTATGGCAGCCTGGATGATCCATCGGTGTACGAACGGGCACAGTTTATGAAACACTTCTCATCCATGCACTAGTTAGTGTCCAGTACTCAGTGCCTAGTGCTTAGTAGGATTCGATGACCTTTACCAGTTCCACGAAGAGCGATTTTTTCTGCTCTTCCACCTCCGGCAGTTTTGATTTCAGGGAGAGAACCAGCTGCACCCTCTCCTCCTGTTCCAGTTCACCTACTGCCTCTTCAATAACCGTAAAGGCTTCGATGGCTACACTGTAATCTCCTGAAACGGCGACCTCTGCAAAAGTGGCGATATGTTTGCCATAGGAGAGTCCGTTTTGCCAGCAGGCAGCCACAAGGGATGTCTGGATCTCTTGATATTCCGGATTGGCAATAGCTTCTGCAAGAATCTCTGTAGCCTTCTTATCCTTGAGATCGTTCAGAAGTGCTGCAATCTCATCCAGGATCTCCTGATCTTCCTGAAGAAGCATCAGGTTAAACAGATCGGGCAGGACAGATATATCCCCTTCAGAATGCAACTCCTTGAGGGTTTCCAGAATAGCTGCGCGGTTGCTGGAACGTAATGACTGTATCTGTTGCTTGAGCCTGTTATTGCTATTCTGGGAGTTCATTTAGTTACATCTCTTATTGATCAATTCACCGGCTTCAAAAATCCCATACTGAAAGGCCTTCCGGTAGCAATGACACGCGCTGTTCCTGTTTCCCAGCTGGTCGGCCAGTTTGCCTTTTTCATACCAGATCTCACCATTCAGCGGATCCAGATCCAGTGCCATCGACATGTCCTTCTCTGCATACCTGGTTGTTCCGGTGGCTGCATAGGTTTTTCCCCTGGCAAAATAGTATGTGGCCTCTCCACTGTTGAGAGTCAGTGACCGGTTAAAGGATTGGATCGCATCCAGGTATTTTCCATGCTGGAACTGGATCAATCCCTGCCTGTAGATGGCAGAGTCATTTTCCGGGAAATAGGTCAGGTAGAGTTCCATATCGGACAGGGCACCAGTTAGATCACCCACCTGGCTTAGGGCCTCGGCCCGTTGAATATAGGCTTCAAAACGTGCTGGTTCCTGTCGGATTACCCTGTTCAGTCCCTCAACAGCCTCTTCTGCATCTCCTTCTGCTACCTGCACTATGGCAAGCTGCTGAAGTGCATTCAGGTTCCTGACATCGCTTTTAACAGCTGATTTCAGAGCCGATCGGGAAGCTTTCATGTTCCCCAATTCCCGGTAGATGGCAGCTTTTTCGCTTTGCACCAAACTCTTTTTATATCCCTGTTTCTCAAGAGTATTCAGCTGGTTGATCGCTTCCAGGTAGTCGCCCTTGCCCTTTAGAAACATGGCATCATGGAACTTCCTGTCCCGGGTTGTATACCATCGTTTTTCGTTCCAGAGCTGCTGCCATTCTGGCATCCCGTCGAGTGTGGAAATGTCCTCATCCAACAGGATCTCAGATTCACTCTTCTTATAGCGGGAGGAGAGATGGATACGGAGGTACTTCAAAGCCTGCTGGGGATGATTCAGCTTGATTTCGCTTTTCGCAAGGTAGAAACTTCCCATTCCCTTGCGCCGTTTCTCAGTTTCATAGAACGCATCCCTGGCAGCCGGGTAATTTTTCAGAGTGAAGTATGAGATTCCCAGCTGGTAGTATATCTCAGTTTTGCCCGGATCTTGCTGAAGTGCCTTCTCCAGGTGAAACAGTGCCGAATCGTATAATCCGCCGGCCATGTATGCCCGGCCGGATAGGTAATGATCAGTTTGTCCGAACCCCATTACAGTTACAAAGAGCAGCATGGCCTGCAGTGAGCGTTTTCGCATCACATGGTTATTTGGTCTCAATAAATACCTCATTAGCGTCGCCTGAAAAAACATAGATGAATCCAGTAAGCGCATATACCTCTATACCGGTGAGCCGGTACTCATATACATCGCAAATATAGTAGTAGACCCCCGGAGCAACCAGTTGATTAGTGCTATTAATTTTACCATCCCAGTTAATGTCAGGATCCTCTGTATAAAAAACCTGGATACCCCAGCGATTAAAGATTGTCATTTCGACCCGCTCTACATAGGAGGTTCTCTGGGGTCTGTAGATATCATTGATTCCATCCCCGTTGGGCGAAAAAACATTAGGAAGGATATAGTTGGAACACTCATCCAGGCAGAGCCTTACCGAGGGTTCAGATTCATTATCGAAGGAGTCGATGGCTGTGACAAGGTAACAACCCGACAGTGTATTTTCGGGGTAATGATTATATAGTGTGTCGTCACGATCATCGAATTCAGCAATAATATGGGGTGGATCATCGAAAGTTGCATTGTAGTAAAGCTTGTATCCCACCACATCTTCAGCGCAGGAGAGATCTGTAAATTTCCATGAGAGGTGGTTATACCCGCTGTCGCACAGTGAGTAACCGTCAAGTGTGGGTGGACAGGGCGGAATGGAATCGATCGGGGTGGTACAGGCTGTATGACTGAAGTTGCTGTTTTCATAAAAGTTATCGCCCAGCAGCCTCCACCCGGTGCTGGTGACGCGATAGCAATACTCCACACCGTTGTTCAGTCCCTCATCGATATAGAGATCATCTGTTGTAAATCCAATGGAATCATAGGTTCCGCTGCCATGATTGAGGCGATAAATGGTGTAATCATAGTTGATCCAGGGTACATTTTTACGCATCCGGATCACAATCCGGTTGTCCTCTCCCTTCAGTTCGGGATAGAGCGATGAAGCTGATTCTGCCTCTCCGATCTTGAATCTGTTTCCCGGTTCATCATTATATAGCTCCACCATGTAGGACCAGGGGAAGAGTTCTGTGTCCACTGCTTCATCCAGCCAGACTGTGTCGTTCAGGTCCGCCGTGGTAAAAGAACCCACCTGCGTCATGTTGTTTCCCAAAAGATCATCGGAGCGATAGATGATATACTCATAGGGTCCGTTGGCTGGAATGGTATCGAGTCCTCTTGGTCGTGCCCAGGCCACCCGGATGGTTCCACTATTGGAGTGTTCTGTTACACTGACCTCCATCAGGGAGGGAGATCCCTCTACCAGCGGTGTGCAATTTTCCGGTGAGGGGTAGCTCAGTGCACCGTCCGGGTAGACCGAAACGATCATATAGCAATACTCATTGCCCTGAGGAAGCCCGCTGCCTTTGTTATCATCCACGTAAAGAGTCTCAAATCTGCTGCCAGTATTCCCAATTAATGAAAACCCTGTTTCAGAAGGGACTCCTCCTGTGCAGGTGTCCGGAACATAGCCTGCGGGTCCTGCTTTCCTGTATATCTGATATCCTGTAACGGGCAGACATGTATCGGCCGGCCAGGTGAGGGTTATGGAATTACTACCGGGGATCAGTGAGGGTGCATCGGGCGATGGTCCCAGTACCTTGATGTTCATATTGCGGATATCCACCAGGGGTGTCTCCGGGTGACTGTCCTCAGCTTTAAAAACAACTGTGTAGTACTGTTTCCTTACATGTGCCGGATCGGTTTTCCACTCGAACCGGGCCCTGCTGTATCCTACGGTTAATAAACTATCATAAATTGTGTAAGTAGCAGGACTCTCCTCAACCACGAAGGGGCCTCCAGTGGCCCACTGCTGTATGGAGTCGTTATCCTCATCTGTGGCCACAATGTCAACTGACAGCATACTTCCGGCTTCAATACAGTAGTCTCCGGGCTCTGTCTGTACAGGTGCATGGTTATCTGTATTATAGACCTCGATCTGCATATCTCTCACAATATTCCCAATCTTCACACCCTGGCGCCACTCCTCCACATCAATGGCGATATTGAACCAGCCCGAATCGGCAGGAGTGATCCAGGTAAGGTCGCCGGTATAGGGATTGATAAACAGGGTGTCGCTGGCAGGGGGCAGGGTGTAGCCTTCAATGGGCCTTCCATCCAGTTCGGTGCAGATGGTCAACTTGTAGGAGAGGCTGTCGCCATCGGGGTCATATGCAGCCGGGTTGTGAATGAAAATTTGACCGTAAGCGGCTCTGTCGATAGGCGGATTAAGCAATATGGGTGTTGAATTATCTCCCAGGTCGGGGTTGATCAGGATGGTGGTCTTGATGGAAAAAATCACATTCACCGAATTGGGAATGTTTTTTACATCAGCATTCCGGTTGGGGTCCTGTACCACAATTTCGTATACTCCGGGACCGGGAAAGGTATGCTGGGTGATATAGACATTCTTCTGATAGTAGTGGGGCAGTTTTACCAGTTCCACCCTTCTGGCATAGGAATAAGTGTTGTCGCCCCATTGTACCTCCAGGTCATCTCTGTCGGCCTGACTGAGGGTATAGGTAAAGGTGGTGATGTTGATCTGGTACGTAAGTTCATCAAGCTGGGTCAGGGTAATCTCACCAGCCCTGTTATGGGTCGCATGGAGCGGTAGAGCCATGCAAACCAGGAATAATATGGGAAACCACAATTTTCTCATCCGATCACCTCAGTATCACTTCTGCATCATGCTTTTTCATATCAAATTTTATACCAGTCTCCTTTTTTTCATAAACAAAAATCACAAGATTGGTCTGGTCGGGAAAAATATCTGTAAGTAAGCTGTTGTAAATGTACAAAGAATTTGGACTCGATGGGACTGCTGCATGCATCTCAATGGTCATGGCATCATCCTCCAGGAACACCGTGTCAATCTCAAGGGTAAGTCCCGGCATCTCTTTTCCGGTGGCAATCCTGAAACTGTTGTTCAGGTATTCATTGAACCATGGGATCTCCCGCATACCGGGGTCCCTGAAATCGATCGGTTTGCTGTGGTAATGAAAATAGCCTATTTCCCAATCGTCTCTGAATGATTTCATCTGGATGTTCAGCTTTCCATTTTCATATGTTATATTCGTGATGGAAAGATGAAGCGGATGGGCCGGGGATTCCAACGGAAGGAGCATGGCCAATGTGAGCAAAGCGATCAGTCTCATGGCTGTAAAATTACATAAACTTCTAAACTCTTAGCACTCTATGTCTCTATTTGAACTCTATTTCAAGCTTGGGTTGCAACATATAGCTGACTTAAAAGGGTATGACCATATTCTCTTTATTCTCACCCTCTGCGTAGTATACAGTCTGAAGGAGTGGAAAAGGGTGTTGGTGCTGGTGACTGCTTTTACTATTGGTCACTCACTCACCCTTGCACTGGCCACACTAGACCTGGTCAGGGTGGATGGTGATCTGATCGAATTTCTGATCCCATTAACCATCTTTGTGACCGCTCTGGCCAATCTGTTTGCCCGAAAACAAAATGTAACATCCCGGCAACACTACCTGAAGTATGCAATGGCACTCTTCTTCGGCCTGATCCATGGTCTCGGTTTCTCAAACTATCTACGGAGCCTTCTGGGGGCGGAGAGGGGGCTGGTGCTGCCTCTCTTCTCATTTAACGTGGGTATTGAAGTGGGTCAGATCATCATTGTGATCATCATTATGTTGCTGACTAAGGTGGTGGTGGATCTTCTGCGAGTGCAAAGGCGTGAGTGGCATGTACTGCTCAGCGGGGCCGGGCTCGGTATCTCACTGGTTATGATGGTGGAGCGATTTCCTTTCTGATGGATTGGCAAACGGTCATAAAAGAGTATGAAGGGTTCCTGAAGCTGGAGAAGGGATTGTCGCCCAACTCTATTGAGGCATATCTCTCCGATATTGCAAAACTGAAACAGTTCCTGGAGAGTGCCCGGATAGAGGCTGATCCCGAGGAGCTGGACCGTGAGCAGCTGGGTCAGTTTCTGACCTGGATCAGTGAATTGGGATTATCAGCAAGGAGCCAGGCCAGAATTCTTTCAGGAATAAAGGCTTTCTACCGATACCTCCTGATGGAGGATATGATTGAAAGGGATCCCACAGCGTTGCTGGAAGGACCAAGGCTGGGAAGTAAATTGCCTGAAGTGCTGACGGTGGCTGAGATTGACAGGATGCTGAGTAAAATTGATTTGAGCAAGCCCCAGGGTCGCCGGAACAAGGCGATGCTGGAGACCCTTTATAGCTGTGGTCTCCGCGTAACAGAATTGGTGGGATTGCAGATTTCGGGAATCTTCAGGGCCGAAGGATTTATCCGGGTCATTGGAAAAGGGGATAAGGAGCGGCTGGTA
>DAOWNM010000115.1 GCA_030642565.1 Bacteroidota bacterium
CCGACCAGCTCTTCCAATGTGGTTACCGGAGTTTGAGAACAACCGAATAAAAGTGATAAGCCAACAACAAAAAATAGCAGTTCTGTTCTTTTCATAAGAGCTAAGTTACGATTGCCCCGTGTAAATTAAAAATCGTCTCAAGGTTCATTGGCCAGTCTCCGGTACCAAACAATGGAGGCGAGGATCACCCCTTCACCCAGGGCGAAGATCCACCAGTGGAACCGGTGGGGAAGATATGAGGTGGCCACCTCAAGTACCTCCGGGTTTTTCGCCTGCAACATCTCAAATAAGGAGAAGTGGGCCAGCATATGCTGCGAATAATCCAGCACGAAACCGAAGATCAGGATCAGAGACCCCAGGATCAGTCCCGCCCATATCTTGCCCGGAATGCGGGTTTCGATGCCGCGTTCAGCACGAAAGAGTATCACCATGGCCAACAGAATCATAGTGAGAGAGACCAGTACCGGGGCGAGGACGGGACCGGTCCAGGTGGTGGGGATCAGGAAAAGCAGATCCCACGTCATCAGCGACCGGGGCCACCCCAGCAGTAGCCAGAGGAAGATATAGTAGAAGATGTCCCAGATGGCAAAGCTGTATATAAACCAGGCAAATCCGGTACTGAAGCGCCGGGCTGCCAGGATACCGATGGTAACCAGCATCACCATGGTGGCTACCTCCCGGAACAGTTCGGTAACGGCCAGGTTCACAGGGATGGGGGAGAGGGGAAACTCAAAACCGCCCGGATAGAGGATCTCCCGCATATAGACCACCACGGCGCTCTCCAGGAAGCCCATGGCAATGGCAAAGGCGGTGATGGTAATAATGAGTCCGCGTAATTTCATACTTAATATTACGTAAAAAGAGTTAAGAAAAAGCTAATTGTCATTATGGGGAGAGCCATGCCGGCAGCACTCCCGGAACGATGTCAAAGACTGTATTGCCCAGCAGCCAGGTGACCACCACCACGATGTTCCAGGGGATCCGCTGTGCCGTCTTCCAGTTCATGATCCGCTCTTTCCTCTCCTTTCCCGCGGGAATAATAAAGAGGATAATAGAGATAAACATAGCCACGGTTCCGTCGTTGATATAGACCGGGGTTTTGAACAGCTGCGCCCATCCGGGGATGTTCACATTGCTGAAGGTGATCCCGGTACGGGTGATCCAGAGAAGTGCCAGGAGCAGGAAGAGGACAAATACAATGCGCTCCTCGCGGCTTGCTTTCCCCAGTTCGGAATAAGCTTTCCTGAAATAGTCCCGGTCAACACCTTCCCATTTTTCCGCAGGTTTGAAGCGCAGGTGTATCACCAGCCAGACCATCACCAGCATCACCACCGAGATGGGCAGTGCAAAGACCATCCAGCTGGTAAAGGAGATATCGGGTGCCCCCGGGTAGAGGAGGGTGAGGATGCGCGGACAGACCAGGTTGGTGGGGGAGCCCACCAGGGTGGACATTCCCCCGATGGAGGCGCCGTAGGCAATGGCCAGGAAGAGTCCGGTGGCGTATTTGGTGACCGATTTATCCGAAAGGCTCTCCTCCAGGCTGACCACGACCGATAACACGATGGGGATCATCATCATGGTGGCGGCCGTGTTGGAGATCCACATGGAGAGGAAAGCCGAGGTGGTCATAAAGCCCATCAGGATACGTCCCGGGCTTACCCCGATCAACATCAGCAGTTTCAGGGCGATCCGCTGGTGCAGGTTCCATCGCTCCATGGCCAGGGCCATCATAAATCCGCCCACAAAAATAAATATGATATGGTTCATGTAGACCTCCGAGACCGCTCTCCCGTCCAGTACCCCCAGGGCGGGGAAAAGCACCAGCGGTAGCAGTGCTGTTACGGCCAGCGGAATAGTTTCGGTGATCCACCAGATGGCCATCAGGGCAGCCACTGCCATGGTGGCGGTCACCATATACAATAATAGCAAGATATTGATGAAGTGCCTAGCTTGATGGGTGACTTTCTTTGGGATCTTTTGTTCTGTCCCCAATTAGCACTTTTTATCCCAGCGCCCTCTTGATTAATACCTCTCCATATCTATTCGGACCCTTTATTTTTACCTGGATCATTTCTGCCATATATTTGGCCGAAATGCTAAACTGTTAACCATGAATATTTTATTGATCAGTCCGTTATATCCCGATACCTACTGGAGTTTCAGGCACGCACTGAAGTTTGTTGCAAAAAAATCTGCCAGTCCCCCGTTGGGACTGATAACCATTGCTGCCATGCTCCCTGAGGATTGGGAAAAAAAGCTGGTGGATCTGAACGTACGCCCACTTGCCGATTCAGAGATCCTGTGGGCAGATTATGTCTTTATCGGTGCCATGTCGATTCAGGCCGCCTCGGTATCACAGGTGGTCCAGAGGTGTAAGCAGATGAACAAGAAAATAGTAGCCGGCGGACCACTCTTCACGGGCGACCCGGATGAATGGTCGCACATCGATCACCTGGTACTCAACGAGGCAGAGATTACCCTGCCCCTGTTTCTTTCCGATCTTGAAAACAGCGTTCCCAAAAAGATCTACCGGACGGAGGAGTACGCGGATATGGAGCGCTCGCCCTGTCCCGATTTTTCGCTGATTAATGCATCCGATTACGCACAGCTGAGCCTGCAGTACTCCAGGGGGTGTCCCTTCAACTGTGAATTTTGCGAAATCACTGCACTGCTTGGACGAAAGGTTCGTTTGAAGTCAACCCGGCAAATTATTGTGGAGCTTGAAAACATCTTTCTTACCGGTTTTCGGGGCAACCTCTTTTTTGTGGATGACAATTTTATAGGGAACCGGAAGCGATTGAAGCAGGAGCTTCTTCCGGCCATTACTACCTGGAACAGCAACCACAAACATCCTTATACCTTCAATACCGAAGCCTCCATTGACCTCTCTGACGATGCTGAACTGATGAAGGGGATGGCACTAGCGGGCTTCGAAAAGGTTTTTGTGGGCATCGAGACCCCCGACGAGGCGTGCCTGAAGGAGTGTAATAAAAATCTGAACAGAGGGCGTAACCTGCTTGATTGTGTAGAGACAATCCAGTCAGCCGGCATTGAAGTATCGGCGGGCTTCATCGTGGGATTTGATAACGATACACCCGGGATATTCCAGCGCCAGATCGATTTTATCCAGCAGAGCGGGATCATTACCGCCATGGTGGGACTTCTGAATGCACCCAGCCGTACAAACCTTTACAAGCGGCTCAAGGAGGAGGGCAGGATTCTGGGAACAAATGATGGTGACAATACCAACTGCACCATGAATTTTATCCCCAAAATGAACAAGGAGGTTCTATTGGAGGGGTACCAGAAAATTGTGAACAGCATCTACTCCAGCAAGGCTTATCATGAACGGCTCATTGGATTTCTGAAACACTTCAAACCGCTGGTACTAAACAGAAGACGGATCAATGGCGAAAATATCATGGCACTGTTTCGCTCTATACTTTTTTTAGGCATCCTGGACAGAAGGAGAATTTATTACTGGAAACTGGTGTTCTGGAGTCTTTTCAGAAGGCCGGAAATGCTCCCCATGGCTGTTACCTACAGCATCTACGGATACCACTTCAGAAAGGTATACGGGATCGACTAGATTTATAAAATAAAACCATTCGCGTTTCAGGGTTAAAATCCCAGGTACCGCATTACCGCCTCATCGCCCTGCAGTGCATCACCGGGCAGGGGATGTTCAGCATCAAACACCTTTAGCCGGTCCGGCTCCAGGATGGTTACAAACTCCTCGCGGTATCCATTGTCATAGGGTAGAGCACCCATGTTCAGTCCAAGATAGTGGCCCAGGAAGTTGTAGGCTGCCGACCGTTTAGAGGGTCCGTAATCGTGCTTCTCCAGGGGCAGGTGGACATTCTCAACTTTGTTTTCTGCATCGTAGAGTGCATAGACCTGTTGGATGTAGGGGTACTCGATCCGCGGTGTGTTGCGGGTCCAGTCGGCCCCGTCGGAGATCAGCAGCAGGGGCCGGGGTGCACAGAGGGCAGCAATCTCCACATTGTTGGTCTGGTGGTGATCGCTTTTATGTACCGGCATCCCGCTTTCGCAGATACATCCTCCAAAAAAATGAGCCGATACCTGTACTACAGGTGCTGATACAGCAATCCGGTCATCGATAGCAGTGAGCATAAAGGTCTGGGTGCCACCACCCGATCCGCCGGTCATCCCGATCCGCCCCGGATTCACATCGGGCCGTGAAAGCAGGTACTCCAGGACACGTCTGCTGTTATAGGTCTGCAGCAGCAGTGCAATGGGCATCTTATGGTTAACCTGGTGCGACTCCCCGTAACCCACCATATCGTAGGCAAAGACAATAGCACCCATGCGGGCCAGTGCGGCGCTCCGTATCTGTACATCGGCTAATAGCCGTTTGTCTTTGGCATGACCATGGGGACAGAGAACGGCCGGGTTTTTCTCTTTCGGTTGAAGGGGTGTGTAGAGGTTCCCGGTGATCCAGAAACCGGGGAAACTCTCAATGGCGATGTTCTCAACCACGTAGCCATCCATCTCACGGCGGTGATGGATCACAGCATTGAACCGGCCCTCTATGACGGGCATCTTCTCCAGTTGCATTCCGTTGATGATCCCCTGTCTGATCATCTCGGCGCGTGCTTCCCACGATTCCAGGTCGTCCCAGGAGGAACGGAACTCCTTCATCTTCAGGTTGGCCTCATCCTCACTCCAGTGTCTGCCCACACAGAGCATCGATTCCTGGCTAAAAAGAGCAGGAAGCCAGCAGGTCATTAGTGCACCGATTAGCAGTGCGGCAAGTTTATGTTTCAAAACGGATGGTGTTATGGTTTTAATCAAATATACAAAAATCCATTTTGTTCGGCAGTAAAGAATATGTGTACGTACACACATTTTGCTTGGAAGGTATGATTTTTTGTTCTACTTTTATGGATTGAAATACACTGAAATGGAGATTTTTATCCGGAAAACAAAAGAGGAGCTGGGGAAAGCGGCTGCTGCAAAGGGAGCAGGAGCGATCAGGGAGGCTCTGAATAAAAGGGGTAGTGCCAGTATCATTGTAGCTACGGGTGCTTCCCAGTTCGAAATGTTAAGTGCATTGATCAAAGAGAAGATTGATTGGAGCAGGGTCACAGCTTTCCACCTGGATGAGTATATAGGGATTCCACTGACACATCCGGCATCATTCCGGAAATACCTGAAGGAACGTTTTGTGGATCAGGTGCCCATTAAGGTGTTTCACTACATCAATGGGGAGGTGGATCCGGCCACGGAGATAGGCAGGTTGAATGGGTTGATCACTCAACACGATATTGATGTGGCGTTTATTGGCATTGGCGAGAACGGTCACCTGGCCTTCAATGATCCGCCCGCCGATTTTGAAACAACTGCACCCTATATTGAGGTGGAGCTGGATAGTGATTGTCGCCGGCAGCAATATAATGAGGGGTGGTTCCCATCTGTTGAAGAGGTGCCCCACAGGGCCATCAGCATGTCGGTGAACCAGATTCTGAAATCGGGTTCCATCATCTGTACCGTTCCCGATCAACGGAAGGCCGATGCAGTTAAAAGAACCACTGAAAATGAAGTGACACCGGATGTTCCGGCATCGGTATTGAAACAACACAAATCGGTTTTTCTCTACCTCGACAGGGAGTCGTCATCCACTCTCCTGAGGCTATAGGGGAAGGTTCTCCCTGGTGTAGATCATCAGATTCATCATCTGTTTTTTCTGGATAACCTCCTTATAGGTGAGGCTCCTGATCATCGATTCAACAGCCAGGTAACCCTGTCGCCTGGCCTCCTCTTCAATCAGAAAGTCAATGGTTTCATCTTTGACCCTCTCCATATTCTTATGGATCAGGTCGTGGCCAATAAGAAGGGGTTTCGGATCTGGCTTAAACTTTTTCAGGCTGTCTGCAATGTTATGAACCCTCGAACCTGTTACATAGATGGCATGTGGATTCCCTGTTGCCAGCAATTTCCCAATCTGCTCGTCAACCACCTTTTGCGTACCGGTGTCGTCCATATCAATGGATTGGAACGAATAGTCGTCCCGCAACTGTTTGTCGGCAAAGTAACTCATAAAACCAATCTCCCTGGCCAGCAGGGCATAGTTCTGGTTGGACGGTATTGAAAGATTGATGATCCAGACGCTTTTATTCCCGGTGATATGCCTGGTTAGCTGGTGGATCAGCTTTGCAACTGTAAGTCCCGACTGAACAGGATCCTTCCCGATAAAGGAGAGGGAAGGGGTGCCGTGGATATCGGAATCGATCAGGATAAATGGCTTGTTGTTCTGGAAAAAGGAGCGGACCAGCCGAACACTCTCTTTGTAGGTGGCAGGGTTCAGAATGATTCCGTCAATTTCGTCTGTAATCATTTTCATTCCCGCCTGGTGAAATTTCTCAGGGCTATTGTAGGTGAACCACCTTGCCTCAATGTTATATCCCTGTTCGTTATAGCGCTCCATCGCCTCAGAAATTCCAAGGCAGGGCAGTTCCCAGTACTCCCCTTTTTTGTAAGAAGGCAACAGAATGCCGAGGGTAAGGGCCTGTTTGCTGGCCAGCACCCTTGCATTAACATTGGGTTTGTAGTCCAGCTCCTTAATAATCCGGAGGATTCGTTGCCTGACAGGTTCAGCGACCTTTCCACGATTATGAATGACACGGTCGACCGTCCCGATGGAACAGCCCGCCTTCTCAGCTATATCCTTGATTCTGATGTGTCTCCCGTTTTTCATCTTAACTATTCAAAAGTAGACAAAAATTCAGATTTAACAAAGAGTGTGTCCGCACACACTATTTTTTTGAATAGAGTCAAAAATATCATATATTTACCTTTGATGGATATCATTTCAATGCTTTTTTTATAATTTATGGGTTATGCCTGAAAGAGGAGAGAGGAGTGTTTTGGCCTTTGCATTGTTGGTTTTCCTGCTGTTGTGTGCACCGACAAAACTTGCCGCCCAAACCAGGGGAGGTGTGAAGGGACATCTGGAGGATGAACAGAGCGGTGAACCACTGATGTATGCCAACGTGGCACTCAAAGGGACCACCCTTGGCGGAGTAACGGATAACGAGGGGAACTACCAGTTGAACAATATCAAACCGGGCACCTATATCCTTATTTTCAGCTATATAAGTTACGCCCAGATTGAACAGGAGATCACCATTCGTGCTGGTGAAACAGAGGTGATTAACGGAGTAATGGTGGTTGAGTCGATCATGGGAGAGGAGGTGGTGATTACAGCCATGATGCGGGGACAGACCGCTGCCATCAGTCAGCAGGTGAATTCCAATACCATTGTCAATGTGGTCTCAAAAGAGAAGATCATGGAGTTGCCTGACCAGAATGCAGCTGAGACTGTGGCCCGGCTGCCGGGAGTCTCTCTTGTGCGGGATGGTGGTGAGGGAACCAAAGTGACCCTGCGTGGAATGGCTCCACGATTTAACTCCATCACCATCGACGGGGAGAGGATCCCCTCCACTTCGGACCAGGACCGGTCGGTGGACCTGAGTATGTTTTCAACGGATGCCCTGGCGGGAATCGAATTTTATAAGGCGCTATTGCCCGATATGGACGGGGATGCCATTGGGGGCCGGATTAATTTTACCTCCAGGACAGCTTCCGGAGGATTCCACGGCAATGCCAGGATGCAAACCGGCTACAACCAGCTCTCCAAAAGCTTTGGACAGTACAAGGGAAGCCTCCTGTTTGAAAACAGGTTCTTTGATAACAAACTGGGTATCATTGTAGGCGGGGGTATGCAGAGAGCCGACAGAAGTTCGGAAGGATATACAGGCGATTTTGTCACCGAATCGGGGAAAGACAGCGATGGCAATACCATCTTTACAGTGAGCAAACTGAATTTAACTGATAAGCAGGAGGTGCGTTACCGGTACAATGCCAATACCACCATCGATCTGAGATTGGAAAACGGATCGATCATGTTCAGCAATAATTTCGGCCAGACCAACCGTGAGGAGATCCGGCGGAGGCGCAGGTACCGGGTCGATGTTTTTTTTTATGATGACGCGCCCACCACCGAGATCTCCACTCTTTCCCTACACGAC
>DAOWNM010000041.1 GCA_030642565.1 Bacteroidota bacterium
CGCAAACAGTTCAAATGCCTCAAACTTATAGATCAGCAACGGATCTTTCTGTTCATACTGTGCGTTGCGCACCGATTGCCGCAGGTCGTCCAGTTCGCGAAGATGCTCCTGCCAGGACTGATCGATTGTTGCCAGAATAATGCTCTTTTCATAGGAACGAACCAGCTCCTTGCCGCCCGAGTTGTAACAGTTCTCGAGGTTGGCAAGCACCTGGAAAATCCTGGTTCCGTCCGAAACCGGGACAACAATATTCTCATAGACCTGGCGCTGGTGTTCATATACCTGGTTAATCACCGGCATGGCCTGGTCAGATATGCTCTCCTGCTTCCGCTTATATGCTCCCAGCAGATCATCATAGATCTTATCGACTATATCGTTGCTGTTCACCCGCTTAAACTCATCGGCCGTTACAGGCGATTCAATAGAGAAAAAGCGAATCAGTTCCAGCTTGAATCCGTCATAGTCGCCACTGCTGTGAAAATCATTTACAATACTCTCGGTTACATCGAACATCATATTGGCAATATCGAGGCCAATCCGCACACCATAGAGTGCATGTTTTCTGCGCTTGTAGATCACCTCCCGCTGTGCATTCATCACATCGTCATATTCCAGCAGGTTCTTGCGGATTCCAAAGTTGTTCTCCTCCACCTTTCTCTGGGCCCTCTCAATGGATTTAGTGATCATGGAGTGCTGGATCACCTCTCCCTCTTTCAATCCCAGTTTATCCATCATACCGGCAATCCGTTCGGATCCAAACAGTCGCATCAGGTCATCCTCCAGGCAGACATAAAACTGGGAAGAACCCGGGTCACCCTGCCGGCCCGATCGACCCCTTAACTGGCGGTCGACTCGTCTCGATTCGTGCCGTTCGGTTCCTATGATAGCCAGTCCGCCAGCCTTTTTCACATCGTCAGATAACTTAATATCGGTTCCCCGTCCGGCCATGTTGGTGGCAATGGTCACCGTACCCGCCTTACCTGCCTGGGCCACCACTTCGGCTTCCCTCTGGTGTAGCTTGGCATTCAGTACATTGTGATGAATTTTTCTGATCTTAAGCATTTTGGATAGAAGCTCTGACACCTCTACGGTGGTAGTACCTACCAGTGCCGGACGCCCTGCTTTAATGAGACTATCCAGCTCATCAATGACAGCATTGTACTTCTCACGTTTGGTTTTATAAATCAGATCCTCACGGTCATCCCTTACAATGGGACGGTTGGTGGGGATAACCATCACATCCAGTTTGTAGATGTCCCACAATTCACCCGCCTCTGTCTCGGCGGTACCGGTCATACCAGCCAGTTTGCTATACATCCTGAAATAGTTCTGCAAGGTAATGGTGGCCCAGGTCTGTGTGGCAGCCTCAACCTTCACATTCTCCTTGGCCTCGATGGCCTGGTGAAGTCCGTCGCTGTACCTTCTGCCCTCCATGATACGACCTGTCTGCTCGTCCACGATCTTCACTTTATTGTCGATCACCACATACTCCACCTCTTTTTCAAACATGGCATATGCTTTCATAAGCTGGTTAACGGTATGAATCCGTTCCGATTTCACTGCATAATCCTGGAGCATTTTATCCTTAATCTCCAACTTCTTCTTTTCGTCCATACTGGAGCGTTCGATCTCCGCCACTTCAGATCCGATATCGGGCATAATAAAGAAAGATGAATCATCCGACGAACCGGTGATCAAGTCGATCCCCTTCTCAGTGAGTTCCACCGAATTGAGCTTTTCTTCAATAATAAAGAATAGTTCATCGGTCACCAGGTGCATATTCTTGGATTGCTCCTGCATGTAGTGGTTCTCAGTTTTCAGCATCAGGGATTTGTTGCCCTCCTCACTCAGAAGTTTGATCAGTGGTTTGTACTTGGGCAAACCCTTGTGGGCCTGAAGCAGTTTAAAGCCTGCCTTTTCGGTATCGCCATCAGCAAGCAGCTTTTTAGCTTCCGTAAAGATCGTATTGACCAGCTGTCGCTGGACACTGACCAGCTTCTCCACCTTGGGCTTATACTCTCCAAACTCCTGATCATCCCCCCTGGGAACCGGTCCCGAGATAATCAAAGGGGTTCTTGCATCATCCACCAGTACCGAGTCCACCTCGTCCACTATGGCATAGTTATGTTTTCGCTGCACCAGTTCGCCCGGACTATGCGCCATATTGTCACGCAGGTAGTCAAAACCAAACTCGTTATTGGTACCAAATGTAATATCGCAGTTATACGCTTTTCTCCTGGCCTCTGAGTTGGGCTGATGTTTATCAATACAATCCACGGTGAGTCCGTGAAACTCGTAGATGGGCCCCATCCACTCCGAGTCGCGCTTGGCCAGGTAGTCGTTCACGGTGACCAGATGGACACCTTTCCCCGAGAGTGCATTCAGGAAGACAGGCAGTGTGGCTACCAGGGTTTTTCCTTCGCCCGTTGCCATCTCAGCAATCTTCCCGATGTGCAGGGCTACTCCACCAATCAGCTGAACATCATAGTGAACCATATCCCAGGTGATCTCATTTCCTCCTGCCATCCAATGGTTCTTCCAGATGGCTCTCTCCCCTTTGATCTCAACAGACTCCCTGGAGGCTGCCAGTGTCCTGTCATATTCCAGTGCCGTAACCTCTATCTGTTCGTGCTCCTTAAAGCGGCGTGCGGTATCTTTAATTACCCCAAAAGCTTCGGGCAGAATATCGTTCAGAATCACCTCATATTTATCATCGATATCTTCATCCAGTTGATCAATCTGCTTATATATCGACTCCTTCTCTGTAACATCCACTTCCGGGTCTTCAGCCCTGGCTTTCAAAGCTTCCAGCTCGGATTTTTCCTCTGCCACATAGTCGGCCACCTGCTGTTTTAAAGCTGCAGAACGCTCACGTAACTGGTCGTTACTCAGTTTGGGCAGAGGCTCATATGCTAGCTTTATCTTATCCACAAAGGGCACCACCTCACGCATATCCCTGTCTGCCTTATTGCCCAAAAATTTTCCTATTATCTTGCCTACATCCATGATCCGATGTGATTATATGGTTTGTAACGATTGTTGAGAAAGGACAAATTTACCCTTTTTTATCGGTCCTGTACTCTCAAATAGTGTACCAATATCAAAACCTGGCAAATTGACAATAGAGGGGGCGCCCCCTTTGAACTCTCAATATTTACTCTGCAGAGACCTCTCCACCGCCACGCATGGAGATGATATCGCGGTCGAACATATAGAGGTTGTTTTTTCCCAACAGGTTAAGTTTATCGATGATCGCTTTCACGGAAGACTCCTCTTCGATCTGTTCGGTAACAAACCACTGTATCCAGCTCTGCGTGGTATAGTCATTCTCTGCAATGCAGACCCCCACAATCTCATTGATTGATCCGGAAATATATTTTTCATGTGCCAGCACTTTGTCAAACATCACAAAGACATCTTCAAAATCCACAGGAGGCGTTTTTATTCCCGGAATTACTGCAATACCATCACGTTCATTTACATATTTAATCAGTCTCAACATATGAATCCGCTCCTCCTCTGCCTGAAGATAGAGCCAGCTTGAAACACCTTCAAAACCTTTATTTTCGGCCCATGAAGCCATGGAAAGATACAGCTGTGATGAATAGTCTTCCTTTTTAATCTGCAGATTCAGAATCTCTTCAACTCTTTTTGGTAACATAATATAGAAATGTTAATGTTTAACTACATGTTTTCGATGATAGCTGAGCCAAATTCAGAGCACTTCAACTCAGTGGGATCATCCATCAGGCGGGCAAAGTCATAGGTGACTTTTTTCTTCAGAATGGTATTCTGCAGTCCTTTGATAATCAGATCTGCAGCTTCATCCCATCCCATGTATTGAAGCATCATTACCCCGGAAAGAATCACCGATCCCGGATTCACCTTATCCAGTCCGGCATATTTAGGAGCCGTACCGTGTGTTGCCTCAAAAATAGCATTTCCGGTTTCATAATTAATATTGGCACCCGGTGCAATACCGATCCCGCCAACGATGGCTGCCAGGGCATCAGAAATATAGTCGCCATTCAGGTTCATGGTAGCGATCACAGAGTACTCGGACGGACGGGTCAGGATCTGCTGCAGGAAGGCATCGGCAATAACATCTTTAATAAGAAGTTTACCTGCTTTAAGCGCAGCAGCCTGAGCTTCATCGGCCCGTGCTTTCCCCTCTTTTTCAGCGATCCCGTCATACTGGTTCCAGGTAAACACCGTGTCACCAAATTCCTGTTCGGCCAGCTCATAACCCCACTGTTTGAACTGCCCCTCGGTGAACTTCATAATATTCCCTTTATGGACCAGTGTCACAGATGGTTTCTTATTGCGAACAGCATACTGGATGGCGGCCCTCACCAAGCGGTTGGTACCCTCTTTTGAAATAGGTTTAATGCCGATGGATGAAGTTTCTGGAAAGCGCATGGTAGATACACCCATCTCATCCAGAAGGAATTTCTTAATTTTCTCCCCTTCTTCTGTACCAGTCATCCACTCTATTCCAGCATAAATATCTTCCGAATTTTCACGAAAAATAATCATATCGGTGGTATCGGGCTTTTTCACCGGAGAAGGAACTCCTTTGTAATATCTGACCGGACGAAGACAGACATAGAGGTCAAGAATCTGCCTTAATGCCACATTCAGCGACCTGATGCCCCCTCCAACAGGTGTTGTTAGGGGTCCCTTGATTGCCACCAGGTGTTCATGAAGAATATCTAGGGTCTCTTCGGGCAACCATTTGCCTGTCTGGTTATACGCCTTTTCTCCAGCATATACCTCTTTCCAGACGATTTTCCTTTTACCCTGGTACGCCTTCTCAACAGCAGCATCCAATACCCTGACAGATGCGGCCCAGATGTCGGGGCCCGTACCATCACCCTCAATAAATGGAACAATGGGAAAGTCGGGAACAGTAATCTTCCCCAGCTGATTGGTGATTTTTTCGCCGTTCATGTCTGTATGATTATGGTTTACGTATTAAATTACAATTATAAATCTTTAATATTTAATCGTCAAAATCGAGGTTAAAGCGCGATTTGAGCTTTCCCAGCTCAGGGTTCTTTCTGACCAGGAATTCCATTTTATCCTGCTCGGTGTAAATCTTTTTTCCATTCTGAGAGCTTTCAGACACTTCGGTAATGATCTCAACTATCGAGAGAGAGGTAGCATTCTGAATATATGCCACCAATTCCGACTTTATTTTTTTTACAAAATTATCCCGCTGAGCTTCGCTGTTTAACAAGACCATTACCGTTCCATCGGCCCTTACCTCCGGCCTGTTATGAATCAACGTACTGTATATACGCGGTTTACTCTTCTCAATTGATGCGGCATAATCGTTCCATGCATGAATAATAGCATCGGGATCGGCCGATGCTGGTTTCTCCTCCACAGGCACCTTCTGTTCTGCCGGTTCTGAATGGAGATCCTCTACCGGTGCGCTGGCTGTGGAGGTACCTTTCAGACTATCTTTTATGGAGATACCCGGAGTTCTGACCAGACTGCTGGCGCCATTCTCAGGCTGTGTAGCAGACTCAGGTTGCGGCGTTGATGCAACAGGTTCAGATGTTGGTTGTTGAACTGGTTTGGAAACCGGTTCGGTTACAGGTTCAATTACTGTTTTTTTTTTCGAAACCTCAGAAAGATTGGCCAGTTTAACCAGTGCCAGCTCAATGGTTAACCGCTGGTTCCTGCTGCTTCTGAACTGAATATCGGCCTGGTTGCAAATCTCCAGTCCTGAATAGAGAAATGGTAACGATACCTCCGCCGATTGTGTCAGGTATTTCTCCTTGATCCCTGCGCCAACCTCCATCAACTGAACCGTTTCAGGATTTTTACATACCATCAGGTCCCTCAGGTGTGCCGCATAACCATTGATGAAATTGCGGGAATCGAATCCCCTGGCAAGAATCTCATTAAAAAGGAGCATGGCCGATGCCACATCACCCTCAAGCAAGGAAAATGTGAGCTTAAAATAGTACTCATAGTCCAGGATATTGAGATTCTGAATTACATCCTGGTAGGTGATCTTCTCATCTGAAAAACTGACCACCTGGTCAAAAATAGAGAGCGCATCCCGCATGGCCCCATCTGCTTTCAGGGCAATAACATGCAATGCATCCTCCTCATAAACCAATTTCTCTTTGTCAGCAATCTGCTTCAGGTAATCCACCGTATCTTCAACCCTGATCCGGTTAAAATCATAAATCTGGCACCGGGAGAGGATGGTAGGTATAATCTTATGTTTCTCCGTGGTTGCCAGAACAAATATGGCATGGGCAGGGGGCTCTTCCAGGGTTTTCAGAAAAGCATTAAATGCAGCCTGGGAGAGCATGTGTACCTCATCTATTATATATATACTATAGGTACCTATCTGCGGAGGAATCCTCACCTGTTCGGTAAGGGTTCTGATATCATCTACTGAATTGTTTGAAGCAGCATCCAGTTCATGAATACTGTATGAACGGTTCTCATTAAACGACATGCACGATTCACACTGGTTGCATGCTTCTCCGGTATCAGAGATTTTTTCGCAGTTGATGGTTTTGGCAAAAATCCGGGCACAGGTGGTCTTTCCCACCCCTCGTGGACCGCTGAAAAGATAGGCATGTCCGAGGTGGTTATTTAATATTGAGTTCCTGAGCGTTGTGGTGATGGAAGGCTGACCTACCACATCTACAAAACTCGTTGGTCTGTATTTTCTGGCCGAAACAATAAATTTCTCCATATGCGGCTGCTAAGATAACAAACTAACTCCATAAAGTCGATAATCTAGCCGATCGAAACAGAGCATAGCCAGAGGCAAACGAAAAGAAACGCTCTTTTTTTGGCTGTTACTCAAAAACTTCCTACTTTTGCAGTCGATTTTTTATTAACTAAATTTTGATACATGTTGAATCAATACGAAACCGTTTTCATTGCTACTCCCGTTTTGTCTGAAAGCCAGATGAAGGAAGCGGTTGCAAAATTCAAAAAGATTATCACCGATAGCAAAGGTGACATCGTTTATGAAGAGGATTGGGGTTTGAAAAAACTGGCCTATCCCATTCAGAAAAAATCCACCGGATTTTATCATCTGATCGAGTTCAGGGCTGAACCCGACCTGATCGCCAAACTTGAAATTGAGTACCGCAGGGATGAACGAATCCTTCGATTTCTCACCATGAAAATGGAGAAATACGCGGTGGCTTATGCAGAGAAGAAAAGAGCAAGAAAATCAGCAGAACAAAAACAGGAGAACGAGTAATGGCACAGGATAATTCAGAAATCAGATATTTAACTCCGCCAACGGTAGAGATTAAGAAAAAGAAGTATTGCAGGTTCAGAAAGAACCGCATCAAATACATCGACTATAAAGATCCCGAGTTCCTGAAGAAGTTCCTGAATGAGCAGGGGAAAATTCTTCCTCGGCGCCTGACCGGTACTTCACTGAAGTTTCAGAGAAAAATTGCAGTGTCCATCAAACGTGCACGCCACCTGGCACTGCTTCCTTATGTAACTGATATGTTAAAGTAAAAGGAGGTATTTAAAATGAATGTGATCTTAAAACAGGACATGCCCAATCTGGGACATAAGGATGATATTGTTGCAGTGAAGAATGGTTATGCCAGGAATTACCTGATTCCAAAAGGATATGCCATCAATGCCACTGCACAGAATAAGAAGGTCCACGAGGAGATCCTCCGCCAACGCGCTCACAAAGAGGAGCAACTGAAAGAGGCTGCCATGCAACTGGCCGAAAAGCTGAAGAAGGTTTCCCTGACCATTGGTGCAAAGACCAGTACAAAGGGTAAAATTTTCGGTTCGGTAAATACCATCCAAATTGCTGAGGCGTTGATCGAAAAGGGATTTGAAGTAGAGCGGAAAAACATCTCCATCAAAGATGATCTGATCAAAGAGATCGGAAGCTATTCAGCCACCGTAAAACTTCATAAAGAGGTGCTTGTGGATATTCCTTTCGAAATCGTATCCGAATAAGCCAACCTACTTTGAAAATACTGAACCGTCCGGAAATCCCGGGCGGTTTTTTTAGAAATTATCCACCCACGGGCTCGTTTTTTTGTACTTCAGGTCTGAAAGGATGGACGACTTGGCATTGATCTGGAAATTGTAGGACTTATAGTTCCCGAACGGCACCACGGAAATCCTCATCTCCCAGCAGTGCAGATCCCTGTAGATACTCAAATTGGTGGTGGTAAATTGCTTCTTGTCCAGGTCATACCCGGTATTAAACCCAATCTTCCAGTTGGGCGACAGGCTGAAATCGCCCGATGCCCTCACTGTTTGAACAATACTGACCTCATCCTGGGGTTTGCGATAACTGAAACTGTAGTCAACCCGCAGCGACCAGGGTATATCGAAATCAACATAATCGCCATAATAATCCTCCACATTGGGGTCATATGTCCCCATGGGATCGTCCCCTGCCAACTCCCGGTTATTGAGCTGAGACTCACGATCCATATCCTCCTGTCCAGCCTTGCTGCCACTTTTATCCTGCTTCGACTTC
Organism: Bacteroidota bacterium; assembly: GCA_030642565.1. Classification (GTDB taxonomy): domain Bacteria; phylum Bacteroidota; class Bacteroidia; order Bacteroidales. Next base: position 8,507 of record DAOWNM010000041.1, read on the forward strand.
AGACTGAAACCTGCCGACATACTTGCATTTGTTAAACGAATAGGCTTCCCCGTCTGGGAAAACCATGTCTCGGCGGTACGGGTGCGTAAGGAATCATATCCAAAAGGATCCATCACTCCCCTGAAAGAGAGATTCAGCTTCTCCTTAAATATCCTGGTGCTGCCGTTAAAACTAATGTGGTTCCATGCCGGAGTCAGGGTATCTGTATGAAACAGGTTCAGACTGGTGCTTAAACTCAGGTTATCCAGCAACTTGACCTTCTCCAATTCATCAATGGTATCGACCTTCGATCGCATCTTGGCCTCAATGTTATTGCGTAATGAAAAATTCAGGGAACCGGAAGCACCTCTGGCGGTGGGGGTTCCATAGATCTGGCCCTCATAGATGGAGTACTCAGCCACCGTATCGTTGTTGTTCTTCGGATCGACCAGGGTCCTGTAGTAATTGGGCTGGAGGGCACTCATATCGGGTACAAAAGACAGACTTGCCGTAGGGGTCATCACATGCCGGATTTGCTCCAGCCTGCCATCTCCCTTGAACGTATACATCCCGTAGACCTTGGGCGACAGACCCGTACCTATGCTGGGAAAGAGGGAGTGTGCATAAGAGATCTTGCTGTGCAGCGTATCTCTCACTATGGCAGTTTGTTTGGTAATGTTCCCCAGATCATCATATTCATAATTGTAATCGTAGATATATTTTTCTTTCTGTTTGGTGTAGAGCATCCCATTGTAATTCATAGATGGGGTAATGGAAAAACTCTGCAACACGGGAGTTTTTCGAAATGGCTTAATGCTCAGGCTCAGGGGTATGGTATGCTTGTACCCGTTTTTCATATCATCCCAAACCTGGCTGGTAAACAGGAGGGTGTCGTAGGTATTTATCTTGTTCTCAAGCAGGCTGGTATAACTCAACTGTATATCCTCGTAAAACCTCTTGGGTCCGATGGCCGATTTACGTTTGAAAGGGGTAATCCTGCCCATATTCAGGGAGATTTTTGGCAGGGTCATATAGACTGCCTTGGTATTGCTGTTCTGGGAGTGGTTCAGCGAAGCACTCATATTAAAGGGGCTGTTGGGCCACGACTTGGTATAGGAGATACTGGACTGCTTGGTGCTTCTCGTTACACTGTTGATGTTCCTGGTGTGGTTCTTGTCGTAGGAGGAGCTGGAGAGGTTCACACTGGCCCTGAAAGAACTGTTGGGATTGGCCCTGGAGTCTTGGCTGTGGCTCCAGCCCACGGCATAGTCTTTGCTCGCAGAATAGGTATCCTCAATATTCTTATAGCCGGTAACATTCTTAAAATACCTCACATTCAGGTTACCCGAAAACCGGTAGTTCCATTTGTAATTGCTTCCGACCCGTACACCCCAGGTACCGTTGGTATAGATGTCGCCGGTAACACGAAGATCCATATAATCATTCATCGCGAAGTAATATCCTCCTTCCCTGAGGTAAAAACCCCTTCGCGATTCCTCCCCGTATTTGGGTATGAGAATTCCCGAAGTTTTGGTCATGGAATTGGGAAAGAAACCAAACGGAAGCCCGATGGGAAGTGGCACATCGGCCAGTACAATGTATGCGGGTCCTGAGACAATTTTATCGCCGGGCATGCTAATCGCCTTGGTGAGCGCAATATAGAAATGGGGATGCTCCAAATCGCAGGTGGTATATTTCCCATCCTTCAGATGAATGTGTCCGTTGCTCTGTTTCTTGGTCTGCTCGGCATGCAGGTACCCTCCCTCCTGTTCGGTAATTACCTCTTCAATAAATCCCTTCTGCGTCTTAAAGTTATACCTCAGTCTTTTGGATTCGAAAGAGTTGTTGGCATCTGTAAAAACCGGGTTCCCAACGATGCTTCCTGTTGAATCGGGCATTCCGTTTGCAATCACCAGATTCAGATCCATCTCATAGCGGATGTAGTCGGCTTCCAGAGTAATATCTTCATAGGTGATATGAGCATCACCATAAAGCTCCACTGTTCCCTCATCCAGTGAAAAAATCAGGGAATCGGTTGCATTGTACTTCACTTCCGCATCAATATCACCACCTGCGGGCTGTGGAGCAACGAGTGTATCTGAGAGGAGAGAATCTGCCATCATTATGCTATCCGGCATTGTCACAGAGAGAGAATCCAATCCTAATGAGTCCGCCACCACAACAGAATCGGCCTGTTGAGCATGCAATAAGCTACATGACAGGAGAGTTAGTAAGATGATGAAAAATATCTTAATGCGATCGTAAAGCAATATGGATAAACTTATATTTTTGTGATAAATGCAAAGGTAATGCCAATAAATGTAAAACGGTTATTTCATACGTTTCTTGTATCAACATTTTTAGCATTTATTTTTACCCCCGCCACAGGAGGAGGTATAGGGACCGATCCGCCCAAAGGGATCCGTACAGTTGTGATTGATGCCGGGCATGGCGGAAGAGATCCCGGTGCAGTTGGCAAGAGAGGAAAAGAGAAAGACATTGCCCTATCCGTCGCCTTGAAAGTGGGTGGTTATATCGAAGAGAATATTCCTGATGTCGAAGTGATCTATACCAGGAAAACAGATGTATTTGTTGAACTGAAGCAGAGGGCTGAAATTGCAAACAAAGCAGAAGCGGACCTGTTTCTCTCCATCCATGTAAATGCGCATCCCAAAGCCTCAGCTCATGGAACCCTGACCCTGGTTCTTGGTCAGCACAGGGCAGATGAGAATTTTGATGTGGCGGTAAGGGAGAACTCGGTGATCCTGCTGGAGGATGATTATGAAACTGTTTATGAAGATTTTGACCCCACTTCAGCTGAATCTTACATCATGTTCACACTCATGCAAAAGACCTATTTCAAGCAGAGCATCGAATTTGGCGATCATGTTCAGGATCAGTTCAGGGAGCGCGCTCATAGAAGGGATCTGGGAGTCAGGGAACAGGGAATACTGGTGCTCGCACAGACCTCAATGCCCGGTGTGCTGGTGGAGACAGGGTTTATATCAAATCCCGAAGAGGAGAAGTACCTGATGACCCAGTATGGACAGGAGATTATTGCCTCAGCCATCTACCGTGGATTTAAAGAGTACAAGGAGGAGATTGACCGCAGAAGCAACCTGACCGTCATTGTTGGTGATGAACCCGATACCGGAGAGGTATCTGTCACCCAAAACAGTCCTGATGCCCAGCAATCCGACCGGATCATCTTTAGCATCCAGTTGGCCTCTTCCAAGAACAAAATAGCTACAGATCCGTCATCCTTTAAAGGATATGAAGGGGTAATGGTTATTCAGGACGGCAGGTGGTTCAAATATATGGTGGGAAAAGAGAGCAGTTACCATACTGCACTACAAAGGTGCAAAGCAATCAAATCAGACTATCCAGACGCTTTTGTTGTGGCATCGAAGGGTGGAAAAATAGTTCCACTTAATGATGCCCTGGAGGAGATAAATCGTTCATATGAAAATAAGCAGTGAAGCCAAAGTCGGAATAATCGGGATTGTCACCCTGGTTATCTTAATATGGGGTATTAACTACCTGAAAGGAAGAAATATACTTAACAATACCTATACGCTTCATGCTTTTTATGAGGATTCTGGGGGATTAGAGGGTTCAGCACCTGTGGTGATGAATGGGGTGAAGATCGGATATATAGATGCCATTGAACTTCAATCAGGGAAAACGCCACCCATCCATGTGATATTACATATTGAGAAACAGTATCCTGTAAACAGAGGGTCAACTGCACTGCTTTACAGTTCCGACCTTCTGGGAAGCAAAGCCATCCGCCTGGAATC
>DAOWNM010000007.1 GCA_030642565.1 Bacteroidota bacterium
GCTCTAGCGTCACTCTTTTTGTCCCGGTATAAAATTTTAAATTCCATGGATATTAATGAGATCAGCCAAAGATAAGCAATTGTTGAAAACCTGTTTTTTCTTTTCTCCATATGCCAGCTAAATTTACACCTTCATGTATATAAGAGAAATTATTGCCGGAACACTCCTGCATCACTGGATCGCACTTGCCCTTTTCCTGCTTGCATTCCTGGTTCAAATGGGAATCTATCTTTTTGTTTTTCTGAGGCTTCCGCTCTACAGAAAAAAAAGGAAGAGCTCTTCCACACGGGGGATCTCAGTGATTATCTGTGCAAAAAATGAAGAGAAGAATCTTGAATATTTTTTACCACACATCCTTCAGCAGGACTATCCTGAGTTTGAAGTGGTGGTGGTCAATGACAGTTCAACCGACGATACGGAGCAACTGCTTATGCAATTGACAGCACAATTCAAGCAGCTCAGATATACCTCCATCCCCGCAAATGACAGACTTATGCGGGGAAAGAAACTGGCTCTTACCATTGGTCTGAAATCGGCAAAATACGATCTTGTTTTGCTTACCGATGCTGATTGTTATCCGGTCAGTGATCAGTGGTTAAAGAGAATGGGGGCACATTTTTCAGGGAGCATAAAAATCGTTTTGGGATATGGTGGATATGAGCGGAAAAAGGGTCTGCTCAACAAACTAATCCGCTATGAAACAACATTTACTGCCATTCAGTATCTCTCATATGCTATAAAAGGGAGGCCCTACATGGGAGTGGGTCGAAATCTTGCCTACGAAAAAGCACTCTTTTTTGATAACAAAGGATTTGCGGGACACTATCACCTGTTATCTGGCGATGATGACCTGTTTGTCAATGAGAATGCCACCAGGTTAAACAGTGCCGTAGAGTTCTCACATGAAAGCCATACACTTTCCCTGCCGGAGACCACATTCAAAGGTTGGATCAAGCAGAAAAAAAGGCATATGTCGGCTGGAAGCCATTACCGGACAGGTTCAAGGATCAGGCTGGCCAGCGAATGGATCAGCCGGATCATCCTCTACTCCACACTGATCTGGATCTGTTTCTCATCACCCTGGACCGTGCCTGTTGCAGCACTTTTCGGGTTATTAATATTGACCCATCTGGTCGTTTTCAAATTGGGAATGTGTCGGTTGGATGAAAAGTATTTATTGTTACCTTCGCTGCTATTTGATCCTATTTTACCAGTAATCCTGGGTATTATCTGGTTCAGTAGCCTTTTTGATAAAAAGTACCAGCCATGGAGGTAAATTCCAATCTTTCCCTTAAAGCACAACAGGACATCCATCTGGTTGATAAAGCCAGAAAGGGTGATCAGCTGGCGTATGGTGAATTGTTGGGAAGGTACCGCGATGCCATCTATTTCATGCTGCTAAAAATGGTAAACAGCCCGGTAGATGCTGAGGATCTTACCATCGAAGCTTTTGGAAAAGCTTTTAAGAACATCGACCAGTATACCCCCAATTTCGCATTTTCTACCTGGTTGTTCAAGATTGCCACCAACAATTGCATCGATTTTATCCGGAAAAAACGAGCCAGTCATGTCTCTCTCGACCAGACTATGGATGGTGAAGATTCACTAGCACCATCTACCCTGATCCAGTCTGACGATCCGGATCCGGAAACCTACATGATTAATCAGCAGAAAATAAAGCATATGCGAAAGATTGTTTCGCGCCTGAAGCCCCGGTACAGACAGCTGGTTGAATTGCGCTATTTCAAGGAGTACTCATACGATGAGATCGCTGTGGAACTAGATATCCCCATAGGCACTGTAAAAGCACAACTCTTCAGGGCCCGGGAACTGCTTCTCAATATCCTGAACCGTTCGCAAGAAAAGCCCTGATACGCTTGTACCGGAGATAGTTATGGAACTGATCCGAAAATATTTCCCTGATCTTACCTCCCAACAGATCAAACATCTCGAAAAGCTGATGAGCATTGTCCCTCAGCTTAATCAAAAGGTGAATGTGATCTCCAGGAAGGATATTGCATACCTGGAAGAGAGGCACATCCTTCATTCACTTTCCATAGCCATGAAATTCCGGTTTGATTCAAAAGCCAGGGTTGTTGATGTGGGCACCGGCGGAGGCTTTCCGGGAATCCCCCTGGCCATTATGTTTCCTGATACTACTTTTACACTGGTAGACTCCATTGGAAAAAAAATAGAGTTGGTTCGGGAGATTACCAACCACCTGAAATTGAAAAATGTTACCCCGGTGAACATAAGAATGGAGCAGCTGAACCTGAAAGCAGACTTTGTGGTCTCAAGGGCAGTCACCGCTTTTCCAAAATTGCACCAGTGGACCCAAAAGATCATAGAACCCGGCAGCGACCAGTCCATGCCCAACGGTTTGATATCTTTGAAAGGAGGAGACCTGGAGAAGGAGTTGGCCCCGTTCAAAAAACGGACCGAGCAATTCCCCCTTTCAACCTGGTTTGAAGAGTCATTTTTTTATTCGAAAATGATTGTATATCTAAAAAAATGACTTATTTTTGCACCCTCAAAACAAATTTCTTATGAAGCGTACATTTCAGCCATCCAACAGGAAAAGAAAGAATAAGCATGGATTCAGGGAGCGGACGTCATCAGCCAGCGGACGTGGTGTGATAGCCGGAAGAAGGAAAAAAGGGCGTAAAAAGCTAACCGTTTCCGATGAGCCAAGACACAAAGCATAAAGAATAAGCATTATTACTCTTTACTGAATAACTGACCGATACCCGGTTGGTTATTTTTTTTAAAATTTGTCCGGGTATTCCCAAGCCTTCCGTTTGAAAGTCTCATAGAATTGACTGAATAAACATTACCTTTGCGCAAAGCTCGAAATATGGAATTCTTCAGGTTTCTACTTACAAAAAAATTCTTGCGACATCTGGGACTGGCAGCAGCCATTGCTCTGATATTGCTGCTGGGAACACTACTCTGGCTTAAGATATATACACATCATGGGAAGACCATCGTGGTTCCCGATCTAACAGGTCTCACCATGGATGAGGTGGGAGATGTAACCTCATCCAGGCGCCTTAGGTTTGAAGTAGTCGATTCGGTTTTCTCCACTGAAATGCCACGGGGAACAGTGGTAAAACAAAATCCGAATGCCAGTTCCAGAGTGAAGAAAAACAGGAAAATATTCCTGACCATGAATGCAATTAACCCGGAAATGGTCTCCATGCCACAGCTTATTGGACTCTCCTTCCGCCAGGCCAAACTTGCATTACAAAATGCAGGACTGATTCAGGGCACCATCAAATACAGACCCGATTTTGCCAAAAATAATGTGCTGCAACAAATGCACAGCGACACCGTTATTAATAAAGGAACCGTAATCACCAAGGGAGCGGTCATAGATCTTGTTCTGGGTATGGGGCTTAGCAGTAAAACAACCCGGGTACCTGACCTTGTGGGACTGGGACTTGAAGAGGCATCAGATATCATTTCTGATTATTATCTGAATCTCGGGGCCACTACATACGACAAAAGTCTGGAAGAAGCTAAGGACAGTTCCGGCGCTTTTATATGGAGGCAGTACCCGGATTTCGATGAGTTTAGGAGATTGAATATGGGCATGGAGATGGATATCTGGCTCACTTGTGACTCAACGCTTCTGCCCTTGCCCGATTCAACCTTCAATGGTGATGACACAGAAAGAATGAATGATTAAAATCAAATGCGTTATAGCATCTTTCCTGATCTGTCTTCCAGGAGTTCCCAGGCTTCAGGCACAAGAGGTCATTACTCCCCTTTATAATAACCCAAGGGCTGCACAACAATACAACAACCTTTACAGTGAAAAGAAATCTACCGGTGCATCCCTGCTGGAGCTACCCCTGTTTGATGACTTTTCAAACTGCTCTCTGATTGCCGATACAGGCAGCTGGAGCGATGCCTTCGCTTTTGTGAACAACAACTTCTCAGTCGATCCGGTTTCCAACGGTGTGGCTACTCTGGATGCCCTGGATGCAGACGGGTCCATCTATTCCAATGCTGTGTTGTCCCCCTCCACCTTTGAGGCCGATCACCTTACCAGTCACCCCATCAACCTCGCATACCCGGCATCGGACAGTATCTACCTCAGTTTCCTGTACCAACCGGGTGGACTCTGCGACCTGCCCGAAGAGGAGGACTCGCTGATGGTCGATTTCTTCGCAACCGATTCAAGTGAGTGGATCAATGTCTGGCGCATACCCGGCACCGGGCTTCACGCTTTCAAACATGTGATGATCCCTGTTACCGCTGAACGGTTCCTGACCAGTGGTTTCAGGTTCAGGTTCAGAAACAGGGCGAGTCTTCCCAGGAACAATGAAACACCTGATAAAAGAAGCAATGTAGATTACTGGCATCTGGATTATATACGTCTCCACAGAAACAGGTCCGCTGCTGACACCATCTTTAGGGATGTCGCTTTTAATACACCCATCACTACTGTCTTTAAAGAACTTACCGCTATTCCGTGGTCTCATTTTGAACAGGCCCGTTTTACAACCCTCGCATCATTTGTGTCAGCAGGATACAGGAACAATGACTCCATCACCCGGAATGTAACCCGTTCCCTGACCATACTGGAACCGCTCTATGGTGAATCAGAGCCTATCGGAACGCCAACCGCACAGGACCTGCCTGCCTTTGAGGAGACTGTAGTTGATTTCCCATTTCCTTATGACCTGGATTTTAACAGAGGGGATTCCGCACTGGTCAGGTTCAAAGCGGCGCTTCGCACCGATGAATTTGATCCCAAGGTCAACGACACGGTGATTCACGACCAGCTTTTCAGGGATTATTACGCCTATGATGACGGAACACCTGAGGCGGGGTACGGACTGCGGGGCGATGGTACAGCTTACGGAATGGTGGCCATCAGGCATCACTCCTATGAACCAGATATGTTGGGTGGTATCTATATATATTTCAACCAGGTGTATGACTCGGTGAACCTGAAGGAGTACACTTTTAACCTGATGGTCTGGAACGATTCAGAGGGGAATCCGGGGTCGGTCATCTGGGACGATGAAACAATATACAGACCACTCTATACCTCCACCTATACAGGATTTGTTAAATATGAGTTTTCAGAACCGGTTCCGGTAAATGGACCTTTCTACGTAGGATGGAGACAGTATAAGGAGTATATACTTAATGTGGGGCTTGACCTGAACAGCAATCCCGACTCCCCGGTTATGTTTTACAACCTGGGAAACTGGGTCGGTTCAGATGCACCGGGTATGCTGCTCTTCCGCCCATATATGTATGACAGTAGCACAGGGAGTGACAGGGCAGCGGAAACAGAAATGACACCACTGAACATCTATCCCAACCCGGCCACCGACCGGATCTGGTTCCAGGTTCCATCCAGTAACCACGACGATGCTATCCTTGTTGATATCTATGATACATCGGGCCGGCAGCTTCACCATTCATTGCTTCGATCCAACAGCCTTGATGTTTCAGGATTTTCACCGGGTCTATATTATATCAGGACCATTATCGCCGGTAAACCTTACTATTCGAAAGTATTAATCAACCACTAGAAAAGCTACGTGGAACCTGCAGACAACAATGAATTATTTGAGCATTTCAGGTTCACAGCCGATCCTGGCCAGGCCCCCCTGCGAATTGATAAATTCCTCTTTAACAGACTTGAAAACACCTCCAGAAGCAGAATTCAGTCTGCTGCCAATGCAGGCAATATCCTCTCCAACAGCTCTCCGGTAAAGCCAAACTACCGTGTAAAACCTGGAGATGTTATCACCATTATTCTGCCCCATCCTCCACGAAAAATAGAACTGATTCCCGAGGATATCCCGCTGGATATTCTGTTTGAGGATGAAGATGTGATAGTGGTTAATAAAAGAACCGGACTGGTGGTCCATCCAGGGTATGGCCATTACACAGGAACCCTGGTCAATGCATTGATGTATCATCTCAGGGACAATCCACTCTTTCACTCGGGCGAGGAGAGGCCTGGACTGGTACACCGGATCGATAAAAATACCTCCGGATTGCTGGTAGTTGCAAAAAATGAACTGGCTCTCAATAGACTGGCCAGTCAGTTCTTTCATAAAACATCCAAAAGAACCTATTCCGCTCTCGTGTGGGGCGATATGAATGATGAGGAAGGAACCATCAGAGGGCATATTGGCCGAAATCCAAAGGATAGAAAACAGATGCATGTTTTCCCCGATGGTGACCAGGGCAAGGAGGCCATGACCCATTACCGTGTTCTGGAACGACTGGGTTATGTTAACCTGGTTGAATGCAGACTGGAAACCGGGCGCACCCACCAGATCAGGGTCCATTTTCAATACATTTCGCATCCCCTGTTCAATGATCCGGAGTATGGGGGCGATCGCATCCTCAGGGGGACCATCTTTACCAAATACAAGCAGTTTGTCCAGAATTGCTTTGATCTGTTGCCCGGACAGGCACTACATGCCCGAACGCTTGGCTTTGTTCATCCTTCATCCGGAAAAGAGATGCTTTTCGATGCTCCGCTCCCTGAAGGTTTCAGCGCACTGTTGCAGAAATGGCGCACCTACATCCAGGGACGTCGGGATGGTTAGGTTGAAAAATCTGCCGTTTTTCTCCATTCATGGATGAATGACCCCGTTCGTCAAAATTGAGTCCACCTCATTATCTTATTTTCGTAGAAAAGGTATTACATTTAAGTAAGGAGAATTGGGAAAACATATCAACCTATGGAAAACTTGAATATTGCCATTTTTACAGGAGGAGATTCATCTGAGTATATGATCTCCATGAAAAGTGCTGAGCAGATTCGCAAATGGCTCGAAGCAGCAGGTCATACCTGTTACCTTGTTGAGGTAAAAAGAGATAAGTGGACTGTACATGTTGGAAAAAAGAGGGTGCCACTGGACAAAAACAGTTTTAGCTTTCTGAACAAAGAAGAGAAAGTTACCTTCGATTTTGTCTGGAACACTATCCATGGGACACCGGGTGAAGATGGAAAACTCCAGGGATGTTTCGATGTAATGAGAATTCCTTACAGCAGCTCCAACCACCTCTCCTCTGCACTGACATTTAATAAGTACACCTGTAAAAGTTTTCTGAAACAACACGGTGTGCTCACCCCCGAGGCGAGTCTTGTAAGAAAAGAGTTGGAAACCGACCTTGAAGCTGTGGCCGAAATGGTGGGATTCCCATGCTTTGTGAAACCCAATAGCGGGGGCTCAAGTTTTGGAATAGCCAAAGTGGTTCGTTTTGAAGAGCTGCAACCGGCCCTGGAGGAGGCGTTACGGGAGGATCATGAAGCCATTGTTGAACGGTATATCAAAGGGACCGAAGTTACCTGCGGCCTGATGAAACGAAGTGATGATTTTACGCTGTTTCCCATTACCGAAATCATTCCGAAAAATGAATTCTTCGACTATGAAGCCAAATATACAGAGGGGAAAGCCGAAGAGTTTACCCCGGCCCGTATTGACGATGATGTGACAAAAAAATGTCAGGAGATGGCCATGGCCATCTATAATCTGACCAATTGTACAGGCATCATCAGGGTCGATTTTATTATCAAAGGCAACCAGGTATATTTTCTGGAACTTAACTCCATTCCGGGAATGTCTGAGGAGAGCATTATTCCAAAACAGATCCGCAGTATGGGGTTGAAAATGGAAACAGTACTTCAGCAGGTTATTGAAGAGGTCCTGGGTAATTAGGAGTAGTTTTTTTGCTACTTTTACTGCCCTCATGAGAAAGCGTCCCACCATGCTGATTGCGGCACTACTATTATCAATGTTGCCGGCCTGCTTTTACTCCGATTCGGAAATGTACGATGTTGAACCTATTCCCGGCGATCTGCCAATCATTTCAGTGACTACCAATCTTGACTCCCTGTACAATCCGCCGGTAAACGACAGTCTGGAAGTAATCTACGATTTTGAGATAGAGGATGGCGAGCTCTACTATGTGTATGCTGGTATTGCCAATACTATGATTTTTGAATCGGATAGCACCTGCGGATCATTCTGGATCAATCCCAGCCTGGCAGATTCATCGGGAGTGGATACACTCCATATGGAATTTTACTACTCCAGCAATAGCAATAGCCTGGCCGATATTGTTGGGTATGAGGCACTCATTGAGCGCCTGAAAATTGCAGTCGACTTTAACCTGGAGGATGCGAAATGAGAAAGTTATCCATTTGCATTGCCGCAATGGTCATGATGCTCCTCTCTGCTCAATACACCCTGGGTCAAAGCGGCGGTATGAAATTCTCCATTGGGGGAGCTTCCTATCGAATGGATGATATGAAATATCTGCAGGAGTACATTCTAACCACTTATCCTGTCGAAGGTAAGATCACCAGCTCATTTCCACCCTTTACCTCCTTTTCAGTAACCATGTTTAAGCAGTTATACGAACAGATCCGCATAGGCGGCGGGTATAGCTATTCAACCACAGGAGGTAAATCCAGTTACGCCGATTACTCCGGAAACATCTTTACCGAAATAACAGCCTCCTCTCACCGGCTGGGAGCATATCTCTCCTATTCTGTGTTGGGTGGTGATCGCCTTGACCTCTCTCTGTACGGAAGGGTGGATGCCAATCTGACCAGTCTGACCATTCAGTCATCCTACACCGTACTTAACTACTCAGACGGTATCAGCAACAAATACAGGTCCATTAGTCCCGTCGGCTCCGTAGGAACAGAACTCATGTATAAGTTCAGTGATTTCTCATTGGGAATGGATGCAGGGTATCTGGTCGATCTGACTGGAGATCTGAAGGATACAGATGATAGTGACGCTCTTCTGGATCCCAACGACAGTGAAAGAGTACTTACCTCTGACTGGACCGGTTGGCATGTGCATTTAACAGCCGTGATCTGGCTTAAATTCTAACTTGTTATCAGGCTCCCCTTATTCCCCTGATAAATTTTTCCACCCTCTCTTCCAGTGTAAGTGCGTTGTTTTCACCGAGGGCCCTGATAAATGCACTTCCAATGATGGCGCCCCTGGCATAGCTGCAGGCTGTTAAAAAAGTTTCCCGGTTGGAAATTCCAAAACCAATCAGCCCGGGAACCGGAAGGTTCATCTCTCGCAGTCGCTGAAAGTACTCCTTCTGATGATCTCCAACTGAATCCCTGGCTCCTGTTGTTGAAGCCTCTGCTACCAGGTATAGAAATCCTTCTGAAAGAGCTGCAATGCGGTCTATTCGTTCATTATCTGTATGGGGAGTTATAAGCAGGGAGTAATATATCCCGTAGCTCCGGAATAGCTCCCGATACCGGGTCTCATATTCGGCAGGAGGCAGATCGGGAATAATCACCCCATCAATCCCGGTATCCTTGCACCTGCTTAAAAACTCCTCCATGCCCATCTGCAAAACAGGATTCAGATAGCCCATCAACAACAGTGGAATCTCTACGGTCGCACGGATCTCTTTCAGCTGACTGAATAGCAGATCCAGCTTCATGCCATTGCGAAGGGCAACCTGACTGCTCTGCTGGATCACAGGGCCATCGGCCAGGGGATCGGAGAAGGGAATACCGATCTCCACCATATCGGCGCCATACTCCTGAAGCGCTTCCAAAAGTCTGCCGGTGTCATTGAGCCCGGGATAACCTGCAGTGACATATACGGAAAGAATCTCTCCCTTTCTCTCCCTGAAAAGTTGATCAATCCTGTTTATCGTCATCGCTTAAATTTAATTTGTCGATATAGATTTCCATATCTTTGTCTCCCCTTCCGGAGAGGTTCACCACCACCACATCCTCTGCCCCTGGATTGATTTTCTCAAGTGCGGCAAGAGCATGAGCCGTTTCAAGGGCAGGAATAATCCCCTCTTTCCTGGTGCAGAGAAACGCTGCCTGAAGGGCTTCATCATCTGTAATGGCATACAGTATGGCTCTTCCCGATTTGGCCAGCCATGCATGAAGGGGTCCTACTCCGGGATAATCGAGTCCTGCCGAGATGGAGTATGGCTCTTCTATCTGGCCATCATCATCCTGCATCAGCAGGGTCCTGCTGCCATGAATAATGCCTGGGGTGCCGATCAATGATGTGGCTGCCGTTTTGCCGCTTCCCACTCCCAGACCCGCTGCTTCAGCCGAGATCAATCTGACACGATCATCCTCCAGGTAGTGATAATAGGCACCGGCTGCATTGCTCCCACCACCTACACATGCCACCAGGTAATCGGGATAGTTCCGATTGGTCTTCTCCATCAACTGGATCCGGATCTCTTCTGAAATCACCGACTGAAACCGGGTAACCATATCGGGGTATGGATGTGGCCCAACCACCGAACCTATTATATAATGAGTATCCACCGGATGATTGATCCAGTCGCGTATGGCTTCATTGGTAGCATCCTTCAGGGTTTTATTCCCGCTATATACCGGGATCACCTTTGCGCCCAGCATCTTCATCTTCTTAACATTGGGAGCCTGGCGCTCTACATCCAGGGCTCCCATATAGACGATACACTCCATTCCGGTCAATGCACATACAGTAGCAGCGGCAACTCCATGCTGCCCAGCACCTGTCTCGGCAATAATCCGCTTTTTTTCAAGGTGCCCGGCCAGCAGGATCTGGCCAATGGTGTTATTGATCTTGTGAGCACCGGTGTGGTTCAGATCCTCTCTTTTCAAAAAGATCTGTGTGCCGTAATGGTCCGACAGACGCTCCGCCCTGAAAAGAGGGGTGGGTCTGCCTGCGTAATCTCTTAACAACAGCCTGAATTTGCTCTGAAAACTGTCCGATGAAACAATGTTCATATAGTTATCTTCAAGCTCCTTAATATTTGGATAGAGCATTTCTGGAATATAGGCTCCACCATATTCTCCATAAAACCCTCCACTATCCACTTCAAATCCCATAAGATTCTATTTTCTGATTTCAATGATAAACTCCTTCAACTGTTCAATATCTTTTCGTCCGGGCGACAGTTCAAACCTGCTGTTGATATCAATTCCCATCAATCCTTTGAGACTGATGGTTCGTAAAGTCCCGGCATCTCCGGGTCCTATCCCTCCACTTAACAAAAAAGGAGCGGGAACCCTGAGATGTTCCAGCACCTTCCAGTCAAACTTTTGACCCGTTCCACCATATCCCTTTCCCGCCGAATCAAACAGAAATCTGTCCACCACTCCCCTGTATTTCTCAATGCCAGAGCGCTGCTCATCGGGATCAAGCGCCTTAATCACCTCCACCGGTTCCCCGGCCAGTTTGCGACAATAATCCACAGATTCTGCTCCGTGCAACTGCACCACATCCAGGCCATAAACTTCTATGACCTTTCTCACCAGCGAAACCTCCTCATCCACAAACACCCCCACTTTCTTTATTCCCGGACCAGGAATATCAAAGAGGGCCGGATCCGGACTGCTCCCTACGAACCGTTTGGATCGGGGATAAAAGATGAATCCTACAAACTCAGGTGCCAGGGCACATACCTGTTCGAGGTTTTGAGGATCGCGCATCCCACACACTTTTATCTGCAAAGGCACACCATTCATCTATTTAAATCTTTGATTCTGTTATAAACTTTCCATCAATCTCCTGCAAGCAGCTCCCGGATCCCTCTCTTTCATAAAAGTTTCTCCCATAAGGAATAACCTGTATCCTGCGGCCCATAGCTTCCTGATCTCTTTGGGATGACTGAGTCCACTTTCCGATACCGGGACAACACCGGGCGGCATCTCTCCAATCATTTCCAGGCTCCTGCCTGAGTCCACTTTGAATCTCTTCAGATCACGGTTGTTAACACCCACAAACCTTATCTCCGGATGATACTTCTCCAACTCCCCTGCATCGTGAACTTCAAAAAGAGTATTCAGCCCCAGTGATGCAGCCTCCAGGGCCAACTCCTCCACCTCCCGACGATCCAGGATGGCAGCGATCAGCAACACCATATCTGCTCCATAAGCACTGGCCTCATGCAACTGGTAGGGATCAATAATAAAATCCTTCCTTAAAAGTACCAGCTGGGGGCACGACTCCCGCACCTGTTTTAGATCCATAAGCGATCCTCCAAAAAATTTCCGGTCGGTCAGAATGCTCATGGCAGCAACCCCGGCTGCCTCATAGGCAGCGGCCACATCCGCAGGTTCTGCCCCCATATGAATGGGACCCCGTGAAGGCGATTTACGCTTAAACTCAGCAACAATACCCGGTTTAGCATCCAATTCAGGAAGGGAAATCACATTGGTTTTTCGCCTGTAACAGGGAAATGTACCCAGCTTGGAGAGGGGACGCTTCTGTTTTCTTTTCAGAATCTCCATTCGCTTCTGCTCTACGATGGCATCAAGGATATTCATATTATCTGCTCTTTATCAATTGCTTAAACGCATTAAATGCCGAGCCCGATTCGAGTGATTGCCTTGCCCGGCCCAGGCACTGCTCCATTCCAGATGGCTCGTCCATGCAGTAAAGTGCCAGCGCGGCATTGGCCACCACCACATCATTCTGTGCCCGGCTCCCCTCTCCCTCAAGGATATTTAGAAATACCGAGGATGCCTCCTCTACCGTCGATCCGCCATATATATCAGAAGGGTTAACAACTCCAAGGCCCAGGTCGTTCGGAACGAAGGTCCGCTCAGTCGTACGTGTAAGTGCTCTGAAGCTCCCGGTGAGGGAGATCTCATCATAACCATCCAGGGAGTGAATAATGCAGAACTGTTTCTCCGATTCCTGGTAGAGGTAATGATAAATCCTGGCCACATCGAGACTGAAAACCCCAACCAGTTGATTTCGCGGATTGGATGGATTGACCATTGGGCCAAGCATATTAAAGAATGTTTTGATTCTGAGACTCTTTCGAACGGGAGCCACATTCTTCATGGCCGGATTAAACAGGGGAGCATGAAGAAAACAGATGTTGCACCGCTCCATCTCCCTCTTCAAACGATCGGGATCGCTGCTAAAGGTATATCCAAAATACTCCAGTACATTGGACGAACCACATGCAGATGAAACACTGTAGTTTCCGTGTTTGGCTACCTTCTCGCCCGCACCGGCCACCACAAAGGAGGTGAGCGTGGAGATATTAAAGGTATTCTTCTCATCACCCCCTGTGCCGCACACATCAATGGTATTGAATTCCGACAGATCCACCGGACTGCATAGCTCCATAAGTGCATCGCGAAAACCAGCAAGCTCCTCAACTGTAATGCTCCGCATCAGATAGACCGAGATGAATGCTGCAATTTCAGCATCATTGTACTTCCCCTCTGCCATATTCCTGAGGATCAGTTTAGCATCCTCCTTCCCCAGGGTTTTATGATCAAACAGGTATTGTAAAGTATCTTTCATGCTGGTGCGTTTTTTAACCAATTCAATATCATCCTTCCACCATATTCGGTAAGTACCGATTCGGGGTGAAACTGTACCCCCCTTACATCATATTCCCTGTGCCGGATGGCCATGATATAGCCCTCATCATTCTCCACAGTGATCTCCAGTTCCCGGGGCAGGCTATGGTGCTCCACCACCCAGGAGTGATAACGTCCGGCATCAAATTCCTCAGGGACTCCCTCAAACAGGTATTCATTGTCGACCAACTGCTTCATCTGACCGGTTACACCATGGTACACCGTAGAGAGATTGCTTATTGAGCCTCCGTAAGCTTCTGCAATGGCCTGGTGCCCCAGGCAAACACCAAGGATGCTTTTGACGGAGCCGTACGCTCTGATAAGATCCAGTGTAAGACCCGCCTCTACTGGTATTCCGGGTCCCGGACTAATCAATATCTTGTCATAGGCCGCAACCTCTTCCATGTTCAGCTGATCGTTTCGTTTCACATCGACCGGTCTCTTCACCACCCGCTCGATATACTGTACCAGGTTGTAGGTAAAAGAGTCATAATTATCCAGTACAAGAATATTCATCTTCCGTCTAATTAAATTTGTTCATATTTCCGGCCATCTCGATAGCCAATTTCAGGGCTGCCAGCTTATTGTTCACCTCCTGAAGCTCACCCTCTTCGGTCGATTCGGATACAACTCCCGCCCCTGCCTGATAGTAAAGCTTGTGGTCACGTGAGAGGAAAGAACGGATCATAATGGCATGATTGATATCCCCGTTAAACCGTATGAAACCGATGGTCCCGCCATAGTACCCCCGACGTTTCCCCTCATAGTTATCGATCAGCTCCATGGCTTTGTATTTGGGCGCACCTGAAAGGGTACCGGCAGGGAATGATTCGGCAAGGATCCTGATTGTATTGGCATCCTCCGGCAGGACCCCGGAGACTTTTGATACCATATGGATCACATGAGAGTAAAACTGTATTTCGCGGTACTCTTCCACCGTCACCTTTTGAGTGGTCCGGCTCAGATCGTTCCTGGCCAGGTCCACCAACATCACATGTTCCGCATTCTCTTTCTCATCTTCCGTCAGCTTCCTTGCCAGCTCCTGGTCCTCCCGGTCATTGCCCGTACGCCTGAAGGTACCGGCAATGGGATTAATAAAGGCCTTACCATCCTTCACTACGATCTGTGCTTCAGGAGAAGAGCCGAAAAGCTTGTAGCTACCGTAATCGAAGTAGAAAAGATAGGGCGATGGATTGATGGAACGAAGTGCCCGGTATACATTGAACTCATCGCCGGTAAAATCCTGGAAAAACTGCCTGGAAAGGACAATCTGAAATACATCTCCCCTGTAACAATGCTCCTTCCCTTTTGCAACCATGGCCCGGTAGTCGTCATCGGTCAAATTAGATGACTCCTCACCGGAGGTTGCAAAACCATAGGTGGCAATATTCCGGTTGTGCAGCAAAGTGGTTACCCGGTCTATTTCACTCTCGCCTCCATTAACTATATGTTCAAAGAGCAGCAGTTCGTTGGTCAAATGATTTACTGCCAGCACAAACCTGAAAAAGTTATACCTGACCTCGGGAATATCCTCCTTTTCGGGAATGGAAGATTGAAAACGGATATCTTCAAAATACTGAACGGCATCGAATGTAGAGTACCCAAAAATGCCATCCACCAGCAGCTCATCTCCACCGGCCCCAATTTCAAAAGCTGAAAGAAAATTTTTGAGGCTCTCCACCACATCTTTTTCAGGCGTGACTGGTTCAAGAGTTGTCTCCCGGCCCGGTATAGAGACACTTATCTCATTGTGATGCACCAGGAACTCTGCAACGGGATCCATACAAATAAATGAATAAGAATTCTCCTTGCTGTGGTAGTCGGAGCTTTCAAGAAGCAAAGAATCTGGATAGATGTCCCTAACCTTCAGATAGATGCTTACCGGCGTAATGATATCCGCCAGGATCTTTCGTTTGACTAATCTTACCGGTACTTTCTTCATTCCGTTGTTCTGTTTATATCAAAAAAAAAGCTCCCACCGAAGCGGAAGCCTTGAATATTGTATGGCACAATGAGACTCTCCCTATGCTCCGGTTTGTCGGAAATAGAAGTGCCACCACCAGCTTGTAAAAATCAATGTCATGTTGTTCAATTAGGAATAGCAAAATAAAGGAAAGATTTCTATTAATCCAAATTTTATTACTTTCGCCACGCATAAACCGGTATGTCAATGGCCCGTATCTATTTCAGGAATATTGCTCTCTTCTTTTCCATCTGGCTAATCGTCATGGTGATATATGCGGTGAGCAACAGGGTTACCGACCTGGACTACCTGTGGAAATTCTTCCTGCTTCCTGCACTGTTTCTGGGATCCCTGGCTGCACTGGGCACCTTCCTGGGAGAGACGATCAGGGTAAAGAAGGGTATCAACTGGATCTTTCTGCTGGCAGCTGTAGCGATGGATCAGGGCATCAAAACATATCTTTTTTCCCTGGAATGGGAATCCCTCTCTATTCCTCTGATCGAGCCGGTTTTCTATATCGAACCCACCCAGAACACACTGGGTTCATACCTCTGGGTGCTGCTGAAACTGAAGCAGGGGTCCCACCTGTTCAATATTATTCTTTTCAGCCTGGTGGGCATCCTCTTTATTGAAGTTTGGAGGTTTTATGTGAAAAGAAAAAGGAACAGTTTCTGGATCAACGGTTTTATCCACCTCTTCCTTGCCGGCCTGCTGGCCAATCTGATCGATAATGCTTTCTGGGGGGGATCGCTCGATTATATTACTATTAAACCCTTCTACACTTTCGATCTGAAAGATCTCTATATCACCCTTTGTGAACTCTTTCTCGTTACGGAGTTACTGGACAACCACCTGCTGAAACGTCTCATTCAAATGCCCAGAGAGGAGAGCAGGCAGCTGAACCGCGATTTCATCAGGTTTGTCAGGCAGGATTTCAAAATTGGGAAGAAGAGTCCGGATCAGGAAGGTCCGGATAATCCGTAGCATTCATTTTCGGAATCAGATCTCTGCAGTAGCCTGGACGGGGTATCGTTCAAAAATCTTCGCGACCAGTAGAGGCAGTCCGGCTGCCCTTTCACCGGGATCATACTCAAGCTCTCCAACGGCAGCACAGTGCCAAATATGTTTCCTACTCTGATTATCAAACATATCTATGGATATGGCACGCTCCAAATAATGATACCTGCCCGAATAACCATAATAACCATCTGTGGCCTGGCGGTGATATACGGTGATTTTTACTGAAACATCTCCATTCTCCTCTGCAAACGTCAGTCCCCGGCTCTCAATCTCCCTGGCAAAAGCGACCCTGATGCGCTCCAGTTCCATTCCTGTAATGGTCTTTTTGTTCCCCTCACTGAATTCCATAAAGCTATAGGTGGTATACTGATCAAACGTGGCTGAATCATCAATATCTGAATATAATTTTATGGAGGATCCACAACCGGAGAGTAGTACCATTGAGAGGATCCACAGAGGTATGATTTTTCTGGTCATAATTATTCCGTAAAGTTCATTAGATAAATCACAAATACTGTGCCATAGCTATCCTTCCCGCCTGTTGCGGTATATCTTCAACTGTCCATCCCTCTTTTCCCATATATTTTCCATTTCAAGATAGGGTAATCTGCCCCGTCTGCATC
Source organism: Bacteroidota bacterium (assembly GCA_030642565.1). Lineage (GTDB taxonomy): Bacteria > Bacteroidota > Bacteroidia > Bacteroidales. The sequence continues at coordinate 16,964 of DAOWNM010000007.1, forward strand.
TTATTCGTAAAGCAGGTTTAATATAATACTAAAAACAAGATAAAGATGAAAACTACAGAGAGAAACAGGAGCATTTGGTTGATGGCAGCACTGTTGTTCCTGGGAGCAACACTTTATGCCTTACCGGGCAATTTTGAGGAGCTGACCGATACCATCAATTACAAGTCATATTATGGCAGGGTAGTTAATGCCCAATCAGACAAAGCACTTCCTTTTGCTACCATCGAAGCACTTGGAAGCAACATTGCTACTGTGACAAATATTGATGGTGAATTCATCATTAAAATTGAACGCAATGCGGATGTTTCACAATTGAAAATCTCTTATATCGGATTTCAGAACAAAATCCTTGATCTGGAAAATTTTACGGGCAGGCGATCTTTTACTGTTAAACTGGAACCTAGTTCCATCCAGTTGAAACAGGTAACCATACGCCCCAAGGACGCCATGGAACTCATCGCTGATGTACTGGATAATATCAGGAGTAACTATAGCGATGCGCCGATGATGATGCGAGGATTTTACAGGGAGACCATCCAGAGGGGACGAAATTATGTCTCCATCTCTGAAGCCGTTATTGATGTATATAAGGGCAGCTACTCCAACGAATACCAGGTGGACCGGGTTAAGCTTTTTAAAGGGCGCAAGAGTGCTGATGTGGAGAAGATGGATACAGTCCTTTTCAAGGTGCAGGGCGGACCCAATACCACTATTCTGATGGATGTGGTAAAAAATCCCTATATCCTGCTCTCTGATGAGTACATGAATATCTATGATTTTCGCCTCACTGATGTGATCGCTATCGACGACAGGCTCCATTATGTCATCTCCTTCAATCAAAAAGAGTATGTGGATGATCCCTATTACAAGGGCCGTCTCTATGTTGAGATGGACAAACTTGCCATTACGGAAGCAGAGTTTGAGCTCAATGTGGAGAACCAGGATGAAGCCGCAAGACTGTTTATCCAACGGAAACCCATGGGAATGAGGGTTATTCCCGAAAGAGCTGTCTACCGGGTCAAGTATACTATTGAAGAGGACAGGTGGTACTTCAGTTATGCTCGCGCAGAGGTGAAATTCAAAGTAAACTGGAAAAAGAAACTCTTTAACACCACCTATTCGACCATGTCGGAACTGGCCATTACCGACCGTACCTATGATGGAATTGAGAAATTTGCAGGCAGGGAACGATTTAAAAGCAATGATGTACTGAATGAGAAAGTCTACATATTCTTTGATCAGGGATTCTGGGAAGGTTACAATGTGATTGAACCCGATCAGTCCATCGAGAGTGCCATCCGAAAACTGAACAGAAAATACCTGAGACGGAACGGCTAATGGTTATTATGCATCTATCTATATAGCTCAAAGCGCTGTCTGTAAGAATTGTGTAACTTTACCATCCCTGTACAGCCGCACAAAGACAGCGCTTTTTAAACATTGAAATGATCCCGAAGGAACAACAGCAACTCAAAAAGATCCGGAAGGGGGAGATTGAATCCTTTGAAAGGCTTTTTTACCGGTTTTATTCCGGATTGTGCAGTTATTCCAGGAGCCTGGTGAGAAAAGAGGAAATTGCAGAAGAGGTTGTTCAGGACGTGTTCTATAATATCTGGAAGAACAGGGAATCATTGAAGATCACCCGGAGCTGGCAAAGTTATCTTTACCGTTCGGTTTATAACAATTCAATGATGTACCTGCGAAAAACCCGGCGGGAATTTTACATGGATGAACAAGTCTCCCTGGAGCATGCAGGCGACTCACCCGATCCGGCCGAGCTGATGCAGTATCATGAAGTATCTGAGCTGGTTTTAAAGACCATTGAAAACCTGCCTGAACGAACAAAGGAGATATTTCGGTTAAATCGGCAGGAGGGATTAAAATATAAAGAAATTGCCGAGAGGCTTTCCATCTCGGTAAAGACCGTGGAAGCGAATATGGGAAAAGCATTAAAGACATTGCGAACCAACCTGGAAAAATATGGACAATAGCAGAGAAATCCAGATGGCTCGCTACCTGGCTGGTGAAATGAGCACAAATGAGGAGATTGCTTTCAGAAATAAAATCGAAAGCAGCGAGAAACAACAATCAGAATTGAATAGAATGGAGAATACCTGGAAATATTTTGACAACAATCCTGCGGAAAGGAGCAGGGATTCCGGCAAAGCATGGAATCTTCTGCACAGAAGGCTTGAAGAGGAAGGATTGCTGGACGATCGTCCGGCCGGATCAAAAAGCAGGAACCTGCTTCCCGCACTCAGGGTAGCCTCTTCCATTGTGCTGGTTCTGGCCATCGGAATCCCTGCTTTGTACTTTGGTATCATTCGAAACCGCGACAATGAGCCTGTCCGGAGTCACTATGCCGAAAAAGGAGTCAGTACGGTGGATCTTCCCGACGGCAGCAGGATATACCTGAATGAAGGTGCTAAGATTACCTATCCTGCCGTTTTTAACCAGGAACGCTCTGTGAAACTCAGGGGGGAAGCCTTTTTCGAGGTAATGTCAGATCCCGTCAATCCATTTACCGTACGCTCGGGTAATGTGGTGGTATCAGTACTTGGAACTGCATTCAATGTGAAGGGATCGACCAGCTCCCCGGATTTGGAAGTTTTTGTAGAGCACGGGAAGGTAAGGGTAGCGCTGAAGAATTCCGGGCAATTCATCACACTGGAACCGGGAGAAATAGGGCAAACAAAAAGCTCAAAACTTACCAGATCGGTGCAGACAGATCCGAATTATGTTTCATGGAAGACAAAAGATTTTAAATTTGTAGATGCGGTACTAATGGACGTTCTCCTGGAGCTGGAAGAATCATACCATGTGGAGATCCACACCGAACTGGTTGATCTGAATGATTTGAGGATTACCGCTTCCTACAGGGAACAATCAATTGATGCCATCCTTGAAACCATTAGCGCGGCATTTGAACTAACAGTAAGCAACAGGGAGGATGGTTATTACCTGACCAAATAACAGTCCATATGGGATATCAAAAAAGGGGATGCATATCTGGCAGACATTGCCTGATAATTTCTCTTTTTTTTATAACGGTTTTCTTTGTCGGGCCCCTCCAAAGCCAGAACAGGCTAACGGAAACCATGGTGTCTGTTTCATCAAAGAAC
>DAOWNM010000273.1 GCA_030642565.1 Bacteroidota bacterium
CAACGTGCCGAAGCTCCTAAAAAGATGGATCTCAGTAAGTTTGAAGCCAACAAAGATGAGATGACCAGCTACAACGATCCATCAGGCGGTGGAAAAGGAAAAGATGGACGTATACAGGCACAGCAGCCTGTAAGGGTAGAGAAGAAGGTGGGACGAAATGATCCCTGTCCGTGTGGTAGCGGAAAGAAATATAAGAATTGTCACGGCAGGCTGGGAGCCTAGGTGACCGGTTCACTATTGAAGTTTGCTGTCCAGTTGTGCGATCTCCTTGTGAAGTGCAGATGTGACAGGGATTAAGGGTAGTCTCAAAACGTTTTCTATCCATCCACGGGTCTCCATGGCGGCTTTGACCCCGGCAGGATTCCCCTCCTTAAAGATGGCTCTGATCATGGGGAAGAGCATGTAGTGCAATTCACGTGCTTTTTCGTATGAACCATCCAGGGCGGAAGCAATCAGCAGGGATGTTATTGCCGGGTATGCATTGCCAATCACACTAATGGCCCCGTCGCCACCGGCAGCAATCATCGGCAGAGTGATAGCATCGTCGCCCGAGACCACAAGGAATCCTTTGGGCCGGTTTTGAATAATCTCCATCACCTGTTCAAGATCGCCCGAAGCCTCTTTAACCCCGATAATGGTCCCTTCGAAATCAGAAGCGAGCCTGAGTACAGTTTCAGCAGAAACATTGGAACCGCTCCTTCCAGGTACATTGTAGAGCAGGACGGGTAGTTCCGTAACCGATGCAATGGCAGCGTAGTGCTGGTATATTCCCTCCTGGGAGGGTTTGTTGTAATATGGAGAGACGCTCAGTAATCCATGGATATCACCGGGATCGGCTTTCTTAATGGCTTCGATCACAGCCTTTGTATCATTTCCACCAATCCCCAGCATAATGGGCACTCTCCCTCCAGCGGCCTCTTTTACACAGCGTATCACATCCTCTTTCTCATCTGCCGACAGGGTAGGTGTTTCGGCAGTGGTTCCCAGTACCACAAGGTAGCCGGTTCCCTGGTCAATTAACCTGTCGGTATGGAGCATCAACCGGTCGAAATCGATCTCTCCACCCTGTTGAAAAGGTGTAATCATCGCCACACCGGTACCTCTGAAAAGAGCTGTTTCAACCATTGTCTATGCTATTTTACCGGGTCTAAAATTGATACATAGTGTCTGATCTGTTCCGACAGGTATGCCATATCATTCTGTTCTGAAAGGTTGATCATCATATCATAATCATTCTTCTCTTCTGTAAAGCAACCTATTTTGAACCTGGCTGGTGAAAGCTGTACAAGGAACTGAAGTTCAAGCTGGTAATTGATAGTGAAATCGATCAGCATATCCGGATCTTCCCGTTTATACAGTTCCACAGTCTCTCCTCCCGGCTGCAAATACCAGTTCAGGTTACTCCTGGTAATCACGTGAAAGTCTTTCCAGAAAAGCATATCCTGTGGAATTTCTTTCTGGTTCATATATCCAAAAACAGTGCATTTTACACCCTTCTCTTTTAAGAAACCACGGAACTCTTTAATGATATGGAAAGAGTTCTTTATTTGTGCATCAAAAAGGATCACTGCCGATTCGGCAGACTCAAAATTATGTACATGGGTCTCCCTGTGAAAATTTCTAAATTTATTCTTCAGTACCCTTCTGCCAATTTTTTCTCTTATGCCTGCCATCTCTACAAAAATAAACAATTAATCGGTGATTCCTCGCAGCTCAGCTGTGAGGAGAGTCAATGTGATTGAGGTAACATGTCCAGGAACTGCTCTTCGGTGATAATAGGAATTCCAAGTTTCCGCGCTTTCTGGTATTTACCGGGACCCATATTTTCTCCGGCCAGGATGTAATTGGTTCTGGCACTGATGGAACCGCTGTTTTTCCCACCATGTTGTCCGATGATGGTTTTAAGTTCTTCCCTGGAGTGCCGTGCAAATACCCCGGAGATAACAAACGATTTGCCTGTCAGTATTTCGCTGGCCATTTCAATGGTGCGCTTCATCTCCATCTGAAGACCTGCATCTTTCAACCGGTCTATAAACTGCCGGTTACGCTCTTCACTGAAATAGGAGAGGAGCGACTGTGCAATGCGCTCACCTATTTCATCCACCTGCTCAAGGGTCTCCTGGTCCGCTTCCATCAACCGATCCATACTGAGAAATGCTTCAGCCAGTTTCCTGGCAACTGTTTCTCCAACATACCTGATCCCGAGCGCATAAAGCACACGGGGAAATGGGACATCTCTGGACGACTCGATACTCTTTAACAGGTTTCGGGCCGACTTCTCCCCAAATCTTTCCAGATTTTTGATCCGATGAAAATCGAGCCTGTACAGATCAGATGCATCCCGTACAAGCCCCTCCCTGAAAAGCAGGTCAATGGTGGCCTCGGCGGCATTGATCTCCATCGCTTTTCTGCTAATAAAGTGTTCAACGCGTCCTTTGATCTGTGGAGGGCATCCTCTGTCGTTGGGACAGTAATGTGCCGCTTCATCCTCTCTTCGGATCAGGTTGGTGCCGCACTCGGGACAGGTCGATATGAAATGAAAAGGTTCACTATCCGGGTTCCGCCGGTTCTTCTCCACTCCCACAATTTTCGGAATAATTTCTCCTCCCTTCTCCACAAAAACATAATCACCCGGTCGAATATCCAGCAGACCGATCTGATCCGCATTATGCAGGGAGGCCCGTTTCACTGTGGTTCCTGCCAGCCGGACCGGTTCCAGATTTGCAACCGGTGTTACGGCACCTGTACGTCCCACCTGGAAATCAATGGAGAGCAGACGGGAGGTGGCCTGCTCAGCCCTGAATTTATAGGAGATAGCCCAGCGGGGTGTTTTGGCAGTGAAGCCCAGTTGCTGCTGAAATCGAATGGAATCGACCTTAATCACTACACCATCAATTTCAAAAGGCAGTTCATCACGTGCCGATTCCCAGTGATCCATAAAATCAAACACCTCTTTTATGGAATGGGCCAGCTGATTGTAACCGGGTACCTTAAAACCCCACGAGCGCGCCGCCTCAAGGCTTTCATGCTGTGTCTGAAACAGCTGATATTCCCCGGGGATATAATAGAACAGGCAATCCAGGGGCCGTTTTGCCACCAGGGAAGAGTTTTGCATTTTCAGGGTTCCCGAAGCTGCATTCCTGGGATTGGCAAACAGGGGTTCACTCTTTTTTTCACGTTCCGCATTCAGTGTTTCAAAACCCTCTGCCGGCAGAATGACCTCACCCCTGATCTCAAACTCGGGAGGTATATGCTCTCCCTGCAGTTGGAGGGGGATGCTCCGGATGGTGCGAATGTTATGTGTGACATCATCACCCCTTGTGCCATCTCCCCTGGTCAGTGCCCTGTGGAGTCTCCCATTCCGGTAGGTCAGTGTCACTGCCACACCATCATATTTAAGTTCGCAGAAGTAACGGACATCCTCTCCAACCACCTTTTTTACCCGCAGGTCAAATTCAGTAAGTTCCTCTCTGTTATAGGTGTTCCCCAGCGAAAGCATGGGATAGCGGTGGTTAAACGATTCAAATTCCCTGTTCAGGTCGCTTCCCACCCTGCGTGAAGGAGAGTTTTCATCATCGAACCGGGGGAATGTGGATTCAAGGGTTTGTAATTCACTAATTAACCGGTCGTATTCGAAATCGGAAATAGTTGGTTCCGATTTTACATAGTAATTGTAGTTGTGCTGATGAAGCACTTTCCTCAGTTCATCAATCCTTATTCGGGCCTGCTCCGGGGTCATCAAAATCACTTTTAAACAAAAGTAAAAAATATTTCCCTTTTAACTTTTATTCTCTACTTTTAGGCAACATGAAACAC
>DAOWNM010000069.1 GCA_030642565.1 Bacteroidota bacterium
GATTACAATGGCTTCGTTGCAAAGCGAGCGTGCCATCTTCATGGGCATGGCTGAATGCACCCCGAACTGCCTGGCTTCATAACTGCAGCTCGATACCACACCCCGGTCCGACATCCCTCCAATGATCACGGGTTTTCCCTCAAGCCCGCTGTTCATCAGCCGCTCTACAGATACAAAAAATGTATCCAGATCCATATGTACTACACTTCGTGTTATGCTCATTCACTTTTTTTCTTATCTTTGATTAGTATATAATCATTATTATGATTACAATATAATCATATGGTCTGTTTTATGCAACCTTAAATACTGTTTTAACATGTATTTTGATTTAAATATTAAATTATTGAGAAAGCGTAAAAACCTCACACAGGATGAGGTGGCCGCATTGCTCCAAATGAAGCGCTCCACGTTAAGTGGTTATGAAAACAGGGTAGCACAGCCCGGCCTGGAAATACTCCTTCTCTTTTCAGGTTACTATAACATTGCCATAGATACACTGTTGAAAGTGGATCTGTCGAAGTTAAGTGAGACCCAGTTGCGGCAGCTGGAACACGGGGAAGATGTGTTCCTCCGGGGTGGAAACCTGCGGGTACTCGCCTCCACGGTAAATGCCGATAACCGGGAGAACATTGAACTGGTGCCTGTAAAGGCCCAGGCAGGGTACACCAATGGGTTTGCCGATCCTGAATACATCAGTGAACTACAGGTGTTCCAGCTTCCTTTTCTCTCTGGAGAGAAGAAGTACAGAACCTTTCAACTTCAGGGCGACTCAATGCTCCCCATTCCGGAGAAGGCTTGGGTGACCGGGGAGTATGTAGTGGACTGGAAAGAGCTGAAGACCGGGGAAGCATGTGTGGTTCTGACCATGGATGACGGCATTGTTTTCAAAATTATTGAAAACAGGATAGAGAAGGATGGTAAGGTGATTCTCTACTCTCTGAATCCACTTTATGAACCGTATGAGATCAATGTCAGCGGGATCAGGGAGATCTGGAAGTTCATTCATTTTATCAGTCACGAAATCCCGGAACCGGTGATCCCGGAAAACCAGCTGGTTCGCACAGTGGCCGGTCTGAAACATGATATGGAGCGTATGAAGCTGATCAATTCAAACCAAAATCATCACCCAGAAGGGCCTCCTGCTTCCTGATCATACTAAGATATCGAAGCTGTCCTGCCAGGAAACCCTCTCTTTGTTCTGCACCTGGCATACATATGAATTTATATTTTTCATCGGAAGCGAGATTCAGTGCAATGATCACATCTCTGCGGGTAACAACAGTATTCCTGAAACTACTGAGAAATTCGCTGTCAAATTGATCTCTGTAGCTGGTGATCAGTTCCATGAGTTCCTTGCTAATAACAGGATTATCACAGGGAAGCCGGTTGATGGTCCCTCCGGCATAAAGCTTCCCCTCAAGATGTTTGTTATAACTGGAAATCTCTACGATCGCAACGGATTCAACAACGACCACCATGTCTCCTTCCTCTTTTTCCGCCACCACATCTTTCAACCTGACTTCACACCCAAACTCCTGTATTTCCTGTTCAATTACAAAGGGAATGGCAAAAGTAATGCCCTTGCGGGCATCATTTATAAGCTGTTTATAACGGGGTTCAAAGATATGCAGTGGCATGTCCTCCCCGGGAAACAGAAAAATACTCAGAGGAAAATAGGGCAATATTTCATTTTGCTGATCCATTATAAATACTATATTCTCATAACAAATCATATTTCAAAATTGTTTAACTTTTAACAATTCCATTTACCATTAAACTATTTTCTTTCCATGTGCTTCACCATTGAAATACATCTTACAAGAAGAGCCATTGAGGAGAGGTTCAAGGTGGATACTTCAGCTTTATATGATTTTGATTTCGACTATTTCTACAGGGCTTTCAGCAATCCCTTTATTCCGGTGATCGCCCAGGAGGATTCTTCCCGGGTTCAGTTAATGCAGTGGGGATTGATCCCTGCCTGGTGTCGCGACCGTGAGGAGGCAGAACGGATCAGAAAAGGTACTTACAACGCCCGGTCCGAAACATTACATGAAAAGCCCTCCTTCAAAGAACCTTTGAGCAGGGGACGTTGCCTGATTATTGCCGGAGGTTTTTTCGAATGGCAACTTGTTAACGAAGTGAAGATCCCATGGTATATCTCTCTAAAAAATGGGGCCCCATTTGTATTTGCGGGCCTGTGTGATAGCTGGAGGGATCCCCTTGATGGTGAAATATCGAGAAGTTGCTCCATTATTACCACCGAAGCGAACCCGCTGATGGAGAAAATTCACAACACCAGAAAAAGAATGCCGGTTATTTTGAAAAGAGAAAGAGAGAGAGAATGGATTTCTGGAGAACCCTCCCTTTTAAAAAGAAAGCAGTTGTTTCAACCTTTTAATGAGTCTGATTTAAAGGCATATACGGTTATGCCACATCTCTCTGCCAACAACGCTGACCCATCAGATCCACGTATGATCAAACCGTATGAACAGTTTTTTCCTGGTAAATTATTTTAGAGTATCCACGTAGATATTAACAGGTACGTAAAAAGAGGGAGAGATGTAATACATTGTGATATAAATAAATGGATCTTCAAATTAACAACCTATTAACTATTTGTTAATAAATCCTGTTCATTCAATGTTAAATTCTTCGTTGACTTTTTTTTGGTGTGATGCGATAAAGCCAATATATTTGATCCTACCAAGTGAGCGATAAAAGGCCACTCAGTTCTTTGAATGATTAAGTTCATTAGCTATCAGGGCAACCCGATAGCGTGAATATGAGTCACGGGAACAGCTAAACAGGTATTGATGCTGTTCTCCCGATCTTCGGACCGGGCTGTGTACTAGAATACCTGGACTGCTGTCAAAGGCATGAAGGGAGATTCGAAACGGAAACCGTAGAGTACCTGAAAACGCGGTGAAAGTTGTAAACAGTTGAGCATTATGCATTGTCTATGGACAAGAGCGATGCAAGTTGTTCGATTCGTCGGGCAGCGGAGGGGATCACAAGGTTTCGGCCCTGTTTTCCGGTCATAATAACCGTAGCTTGGCGCGAATTAGAGACTACGGTATCTAACAAGCGGAATGGGAACCAAATGCAAATTTGGCTCCCATTCGTGTTTTATACCCCCTCAGGTCACCTGAATTCTTTTGACCAACTGCTTGGATTGATTTGTCAATGGTTACAAATTTCTCTACGAAAGTACTTTATTTTGTGCGAAGAGATATTGTATTCATAATATTAATGCCCCTTCGCAATGCATGCGCAACACTTGTATCACCTTATGTATCAATTCAATCTATCCAGACAGGTGAGTACGCCAAAATTGGAGCAATGAACAATTCAGATTCAATCTCATTTTACTATAACTTTGTTCTTATAAACGAACACTATTGTTCCAATTTTAATTGCTTGTGAAAAAGATTCTGATTTTTATTTCCCTGCTTGTTTTCTTCTTTTTTGGAGAAATTGCGATGACCTTCTCCGACAAAGGATATCCATCGCTTCTGAATGATGAAGAGGTACCTTTCTCTTTGCTGCTCGACAACCAATACTCTGACTATGAGGGAACAGAGAATATAGATATGCAGGTAGATGCATTTATCAAGCGGTGGAAGATTGAGGGTGCGAGTCTGGCTGTTACCAAAGATGAACGCCTGGTTTATGCAAAAGGATTTGGAACGGCCAATAGTGAAACCGGTGAGGATGTTAAACCTGGACACCTGTTCCGCATTGCATCTGTCTCAAAACTGATCACGGCTGTGGCTGTAATGAAATTGTACGAAGAGGGAAACCTCAATCTGGACGAAACTGTGTTTGGAGAGAGGGGTATTCTGAACGATTCTCTATTCAGGGTCTACAGAGATCCAAGGATTGAGGAGATAACGGTCCGTCACCTGTTAAACCACACAGCAGGGTGGTCGAGATACGCAGGCGATCCCATGTTCAATCCGCTCTATATTGCAAGGAAAATGGATGTTCCGGCTCCCGCCTCTTTTGAACATATCCTGCAGTACACGCTTTCGCGCAGATTGAACTTCAATCCGGGAACACGTTACAGCTATTCCAATATGGGCTATGCCATCCTTGGAGAGATCATAGAGAGAAAAAGCGGGATGCCCTACCAGGATTATGTGGTTATGAATCTTTTTAAGCCATTGGGGATTCATGATATGCATATTGGAAAAAGTTATTATCACGAGAAATATCCCAATGAAGTCAGATACCACAGCAGTGCAGGTAAAATGACCACCGCTTCCATGGATGGGTCCGGTGAAGTTGTACCCATCTATTATGGCGGTAATGATATGGAGTTGCTGGGTCCGGCCGGTGGTTGGGTAGCTTCCGCACCGGAACTTGTAAAATTTTTGACTGCCATTGATGGTTTCAATGAACAACCAGATATTCTTTCCCCCGAAACCATTGCCAATATGTCGGACCCCAATATTGCAGGGAAAGGCCTTTTCGGCTGGCGGGGAAGTGACAGGTATGGCACCTGGTGGCGTACTGGATATCTGAGCGGTTCTTCAGCATTGCTGGTCAGGCAAAATGATGGAATAAACTGGGTAGTTATGACCAATACAAGCACCTATAAACAGTCCAGGATCCACAAGTATGTTTCCAGTATGATGTTTGGCACCATAGGCACTGTTCAACAGTGGCCGGTGTTTGATCTGTTCACTATAGATGACAAGCATCCGGGGCCAATTACAGATATTCCGGCAACAAATCCGAAACTTTAGTCAAACAAACATCATCCCTTACAATTTTCCTTTTATCTTAGGGAACTTAGAAAAGTGTTTCATGGAACTTTCATCCATTCAACATATAGATTCATCGCAAATAGCTGAATTTAAGGCTGATATATTTATCACTACTCTTGGATTTGAAACACGTGGTTCTATAATAGCCCGGAAGTTTGAAAGGATCTCCTGCAAAAAAATTGCCCTTGAGAAGAGAAACTGTATCAAGGAGTTTTCTTACCTGGAAAACTGCAGCTATTTTGGGGAGCAGGGATTTGAGATCTTTCGGGTCGAATCTGAGGTTCCCGATGTGGATGCAATCTTAAATACGCTGACCGGTGAGCAGATTAATGTGCTGATTGATTGTACCAGTATGTCTCCCAGCTGGTACTATGAGTTTTTCAGATGGTTCTATGAGAAACAGGATAGAGATGGGAGGGTATGCATGCGTATTGTATATACCATGGCCAGCTATGTTCGTCAGCCTGGTTCACACAAGGTAAAAGAGATTTTCGAGTTTCTTCACGAAGATATAAAGCCTGCAAATGATAAAAAGACTGCCCTGGTCCTTGGACTGGGTCAGGAGAAAAATGTTTCTGAATCGATCTATAAAATCATCAATCCTGATCTGCTCTATCTCTTCTATGCAGATCCACCGGTGGAAAAACGGTTTGTTGAGAAGGTTTTTGTTAATAACCATAAATTGATCAATAGTGTTCCCATCAGGAACCTGGTTGCCTATCCAATCAGAAACGGACAGGCCATTTATCAGAGTCTGATTGATACTATTCTTCCCCTGCGTGACGAATATTCCATCTTATTAATTCCCCAGGGGCCAAAGATTTTCTCAGTGGTAACCATGCTGGTACATATGGGTTACCCCGATATCATTATAAGTTATCCTCTCTTTAAGAAGCCTCCGGCAGCTGACCGTCTCCCCAAGGACGAACCTGTGGTACTTGACATTCTATTCGAAGGTGAAGAATAAAAACAATTTCATGGTATCGTTGTTATACCATCGAAATTTCTTATACCACACAATTTTCATTTGATTCTATTATGGCCAATTTTGATATTATCATGCCTAAAATGGGTGAGAGTATTGAAGAAGCAACCATTACAAACTGGTTTGTAAAAGAGGGAGATAAAATCGAGGAAGAGGATCTCCTCCTCGAAATTGCCACCGATAAAGTTGATTCTGAAATACCTTCACCAGTTGAGGGAGTTGTTAAAAAAATCTTCTTCAAACAGGATGAGGTCGTCGCTGTAGGCACAGTGATAGCGGTCATTGGTCTTGACGGCGATAATTCATCGACCACCGATGATAAGCCTGATACTGAGGTCCAAGAAAAGAGCATCGATCCGGAGAGCAACCTTGGTGATGAAATAAGGAGCGATGAACATGTTGTTTCAATACAGGGACGATTCTACTCTCCACTGGTAAAAACCATTGCAGGGAAAGAGGGCGTTTCACAGGTAGAACTCGATTCTATCGAAGGGAGTGGATTGAATGGTCGGGTCCGCAAAGAAGACATCCTGAACTATGTTCAGAGAAGGGGAGGAGAGAAAATAATCCTGACAGAAAAGGCAGATGTTGCAAAAACAGCCCCTGAACCTACCCAAAAAAAGCAGGTTGTTCATGAAACAGTCACAACCAGTGAAGGCGATGAGGTCGTTGAAATGAGCAGGCTCAGGAAACTGATTGCCGACCATATGATCCGATCGAAGCAGACTTCGGCCCATGTTACCAATATGATCGAGGTGGATGTGACAGGGGTGGTTAAATGGAGAAACCGGGTGAAGGAGGATTTCTTTAAAATAGAGGGGGTCAAGCTCACCTATCTCCCCATATTTCTCGAAGCGACTGTTAAATCACTACACGATTTTCCACAGATCAATGCCTCAGTAGATGGGGAGAAGATCATTATTAAAAAAAGTATCAATCTTGGTGTTGCTGTATCGCTCCCCGATAATAACCTGATCGTTCCCAATATCAAGGATGCCGGAGTACTGAATCTTACCGGAATTACCAGAAAGATGAATGAATTGGCGGCAGCTGCCCGCAGTAATAAACTAAGCCCGGACGATATCAGCGGAGGAACCTTTACTGTAACCAATTTTGGTTCCTTTCAGAATGACATAGGGACCCCCATTATAAACCAGCCCGAAGTGGCCATCCTCGCAGTGGGAGCCATTAAGAAGAAACCTGCTGTGATTGAGACTGATATGGGAGATATGATCGCCATCAGGCAAAAGATGTGGTTATCGCTTACATACGATCACAGGATTATTGATGGTGCTTTGGGAGGAGCATTTTTGAAACGGTTAGGAGACTACATTGAATCATTTGATCCAGATTCCGGTACTTTTAAATTTTAACAGATAATGTCAACAAATAAAAGATACAGCATCAAGAAAACAGATAAGGAAACCCTGGCAAAATGGCTTAAACTGATGCTGGTAGGACGGGCCATCGATGACAGGGCCCCAAATTATCTGAAACAGGCCATTGGGTGGTCGTACCATGCACCCTATGCAGGCCATGATGGCATTCAACTGGCCATTGGACAGGTATTTGACCGTGAGCATGATCATCTGTTTCCCTATTACAGGGATATGCTTACCACACATTCTGCGGGCCTCTCGGCTGAAGAACTGATACTGAATGGGATCTCCAGGGATACAGATGTGGCTGGAGGAGGAAGGCACATGTCCAACCACTTCGCCAAACCGGAATGGAACATTCACAACGTATCATCCTGTACCGGAAATCATACCTTGCATGCAGTGGGTCTGGCCCGTGCCATGAAAAAGTATAAGGTACCCGGCGTGGCCATCAGTTCCCAGGGCGAGTCGTCCGTTTCTGAAGGGTATGTCTATGAAGCCATCAATGGGGCAAGCAATGAGAAGCTTCCGGTTATTTTTGTTTTCCAGGACAACGGGTATGGGATTTCAGTACCTAAGGCAGATCAGACAGCCAACCGAAAAGTGGCTAATAACTTCTCAGGATTTAAAAACCTGAAAATCTTTTATTGTAACGGTAAAGATGTATTCGACAGTATGAACACCATGGCCGAAGCCAAGGAGTATGTGGCTGAACACGAACACCCGGTTATTGTACATGCAAACTGCGTCAGAATCCATTCACACTCAAATTCCGACAGACACGATCTCTACCGCGACGATTATGAACTGAATTATGTCCGTGAGTATGATCCCCTGGCCAAATTCAGACGGTTGCTGATCAGGTATGAGCGGTTTACAGAATCTGAACTGGAAGCAATTGAGTCTGAGGCCAAAATGGTGGTAAAAGCGGCCCATAAGGTGGGGATGAATGCTCCGCAGCCCAAACCCGAGTCGATCCATGATTTTGTGATTCCGGAACCCTATTTAAGTGACAGGTACCCCGAAGGTCTTCATCAACATAAGGGAGAGCCTAAAAAACTGATCGAGGGATTGAACGAAACCCTGAAAGCCGAGTTTCGGCACAACCCCGATACCTTTATATGGGGACAGGATGTGGCCCACAAGGAAAAAGGGGGCATTTTCAACGTAACCAAGGGAATGCAGCAGGAATTTGGCAAAGTGCGCGTCTTTAATGGTCCCATTGCCGAAGACTATATTATGGGAACCGCCAACGGGATGAGCAGATTTAATGATAAATTACGTATTGTGGTGGAGGGGGCCGAATTTGCGGATTATTTCTGGCCCGCCATGGAACAGTTCGTTGAAACCTCACATGACTACTGGCGCTCAAAGGGTCAATACTCGCCCAATATTACGGTCAGGCTGGCATCAGGTGGATATATAGGGGGCGGACTCTACCACTCCCAAAACATTGAGAGTTCCCTGACCCCGCTACCGGGGATCAGGGTGGTCTACCCCAGTTATGCAGATGATGCGGCAGGATTGCTGCGTACCAGTATCCGCTCAAAGGGTGTGACACTCTTTTTGGAGCCCAAGGCACTCTATAACTCCCCCAAAGTGGCAACGCCTATTCCGGATGACTTTGAGGTGCCCTTTGGTAAAGCAAGATTGAGAAGAGAGGGATCCGACCTGAGTATCATTACCTATGGAAATACCACGCCTATGTGTGTGGATCTGGCAGACAAGCTAATGAAGGATAGTATTGCCAGTGTAGAGGTGCTGGACCTCCGGTCGCTCAGTCCCCTCGATACCGATGCTATTCTGGCCACTGTTAAGAAAACAGGGAAAGTTCTGGTGGTGCATGAAGATAAAGTATTTGGAGGTTTCGGAGGAGAGATTGCTGCCCTGATCAACGATATGGCATTTGAATACCTGGACGGACCCGTAAAAAGAGTGGGATCAACATTTACACCGGTTGGATTTAACCGGATTCTGGAAGCGGCGGTCCTTCCCAACATAGAGAGAATTGAAAAAGCTGCCACTGAACTGTTGAACTATTAATTCCAAACAGCCGAATAATGAAAAAAAACGCTATCATATACAGTTTTAATACTAAAAAAACCAGTAAGATTGCCGCTCAGATTCAAGAGGCATTTAACAGCGATTCCATTGAGATGGTGAATGCAGAAGAGATTACCGAAGAGCTCTTTCTCTCATTCGACGGGATCATTATGGGCGTAGCAACCTGGTTCGATGGTGAACTGCCCAACTTCTGGGATGAATTTTTACCTGCCCTGGAGGAGATGGATCTGACAGGTAAAAAGTTCGCGCTATTCGGACTGGGCGATCAGAAAGGTTATCCCGAAAACTTTCTGGATGGCGTTGGTATCATGGGTGAAATCCTTGAATCGCAGGGTGCTACGCTGGTGGGATTCACTTCCACAGAAGGGTATGAGTTTGAAAGTTCAAGGGCTTTGCGGAATGATCAGTTTATGGGATTGGCCATCGACTATGAAAACCAGAGTTCAATGAACAATCAACGGATCGCCGACTGGGTTGATCAGCTAAAAATTGAGTTCGCCTGAGATGATTCTATGAATTTAAACCATGTTGGATAGCATGTTTTAGCATTAAATTTACTTCTTTTGTGGTTTATACCTTCTAACTGTTAAACTGCATAATCATGGCGAAAGAGCGAGTTTATATTTTCGACACCACTTTGCGGGATGGAGAACAGGTTCCGGGATGTCAGCTGAATACCATTGAGAAGATTGAGGTAGCCAAAGCACTGGAGGAACTTGGGGTTGATGTAATTGAAGCAGGATTCCCCATTTCCAGTCCGGGAGACTTCAATTCGGTGATTGAGATCTCCAAAGCTGTTACCGAACCGGTGATCTGTGCGCTCACCCGTGCAGTAAAGAAAGATATTGAAGTGGCAGCCGAATCACTGAAATTTGCCAAACGTCCCAGGATCCATACAGGAATAGGAACCTCATACTACCACATTTATCATAAACTGAACAGTAATCCCGAGGAGATCATTCAGCGGGGAGCGGAAGCTGTCAGGTATGCCAAATCATTTGTGGAGGATGTGGAGTTCTATGCTGAAGATGCAGGGCGTTCAGACAACAAATACCTTGCCCAGGTGGTTGAAGCGATGATCGAGGCAGGGGCTACAGTGATTAACATTCCGGATACCACCGGATATACACTTCCCGATGAGTATGGAAGGAAAATCAAATACCTGGTCGATCATGTATCCAATATGGATA